>NZ_NEXQ01000016.1:0-2706 GCF_002810405.1 Psychroflexus sp. S27
CAAGCCAACATCCTAGCTGTCTATGCAATTAGACCGCGTTTTTTCAACTTAGTATATATTTTGGGACCTTAGCTGATGCTCTGGGTTCTTTCCCTCTCGGACATGGACCTTAGCACCCATGCCCTCACTGGTAGTCATCATTTTATAGTATTCGGAGTTTGTCAGGAATTGGTAGGCGGTGAAGCCCCCGCATCCAATCAGTAGCTCTACCTCTATAAAACTAAATCTACCGCTGCACCTAAATGCATTTCGGGGAGTACGAGCTATTTCCGAGTTTGATTGGCCTTTCACCCCTACCCTCAGGTCATCCCAAGACTTTTCAACGTCAACGGGTGCGGTCCTCCATTTAGTGTTACCTAAACTTCAACCTGCCCAAGGGTAGATCACACGGTTTCGCGTCTACCAATGCTAACTTATGCGCCCTATTCAGACTCGCTTTCGCTACGACTGCTTAACTGAATTAATTAGTCTCGCTAACACCGGTAACTCGTAGGCTCATTATGCAAAAGGCACGCCGTCACCCCTAAAGGCTCCGACCGCTTGTAAGCGTATGGTTTCAGGGTCTATTTCACTCCTTTATTCAAGGTTCTTTTCACCTTTCCCTCACGGTACTAGTTCACTATCGGTCTCTCAGTAGTATTTAGCCTTACCGGATGGTCCCGGTAGATTCATGCAAGGTTTCTCGTGCCCCGCATTACTCAGGATACTACTATCAATTAAAATTTTACCCCTACAGGCCTATCACCTTCTTTGGAGAGCATTTCCATACTCTTTGGGTTACATTTTAATCAAATATTGTAGTCCTACAACCCCAATCTTGCCGAAACAAAACTGGTTTGGGCTTCTTCACTTTCGCTCGCCGCTACTCGCAAAATCACTATTGTTTTCTCTTCCTCCGGCTACTTAGATGTTTCAGTTCACCGGGTTTGCCTCCTTTCGGATACTAGATCTTCAATCTAGTGGGTTGCCCCATTCGGATATCTGCGGATCAATTCATATGTGCTAATCCCCGCAGCTTTTCGCAGCTTGTCACGTCCTTCATCGCCTCTGAGAGCCTAGGCATCCCCCATACGCCCTTAATAAGCTTATAATAACTCTTCTATTTTTTAATAAATAAAACTCTCGTCTCTCTATTTTTATCTTATCTCAATATGTCAATGAACTTGTATAAATTAATAATATGTTAAAATATTATTAATATAGATATCAATACTAACTCCCGCCAGTACCAACTTTTTAAAGTAGTCTCAGGCAGACTCGAACTGCCGACCTCTACATTATCAGTGTAGCGCTCTAACCAGCTGAGCTATGAGACTTGGTCTTCGTATCTCTACATACAAATCAAAATTTATTACTGAATTGACAAAGCATAAAGACTATCAAATAATCTTGATATCATCGTAAAGCTATCTCTCTTAAAAAGGAGGTATTCCAGCCGCACCTTCCGGTACGGCTACCTTGTTACGACTTAGCCCCAGTTACCAGTTTTACCCTAGGCGGCTCCTCACGGCGACCGACTTCAGGTACCCCCAGCTTCCATGGCTTGACGGGCGGTGTGTACAAGGCCCGGGAACGTATTCACCGCATCATGGCTGATATGCGATTACTAGCGATTCCAGCTTCACGGAGTCGAGTTGCAGACTCCGATCCGAACTGTGATAGGGTTTGTAGATTCGCTCCTGGTCACCCAGTGGCTGCTCTCTGTCCCTACCATTGTAGCACGTGTGTAGCCCAGGACGTAAGGGCCGTGATGATTTGACGTCATCCCCACCTTCCTCACAGTTTACACTGGCAGTATGGCTAGAGTTCCCGACATGACTCGCTGGCAACTAACCAAAGGGGTTGCGCTCGTTATAGGACTTAACCTGACACCTCACGGCACGAGCTGACGACAACCATGCAGCACCTTGCAATTTGTCCGAAGAAAAAGTTGTTTCCAACCCTGTCAAACTGCATTTAAGCCCTGGTAAGGTTCCTCGCGTATCATCGAATTAAACCACATGCTCCACCGCTTGTGCGGGCCCCCGTCAATTCCTTTGAGTTTCATTCTTGCGAACGTACTCCCCAGGTGGGTTACTTATCACTTTCGCTTAACCACTCAATCCTCAATTAGACCGAACAGCTAGTAACCATCGTTTACTGCGTAGACTACCAGGGTATCTAATCCTGTTCGCTACCTACGCTTTCGTCCATCAGCGTCAGTGTATTGTTAGTGATCTGCCTTCGCAATCGGTATTCTGTGTAATATCTATGCATTTCACCGCTACACTACACATTCTAACCACTTCACAATAACTCAAGAACAACAGTATCAACGGCAATTTCGTGGTTGAGCCACAAACTTTCACCGCTGACTTAYTATCCCGCCTACGGACCCTTTAAACCCAATAATTCCGGATAACGCTCGGATCCTCCGTATTACCGCGGCTGCTGGCACGGAGTTAGCCGATCCTTATTCATATAGTACCGTCAACAAATCACACGTGATTCTTTTTCTTCCTATATAAAAGCAGTTTACAACCCATAGGGCAGTCTTCCTGCACGCGGCATGGCTGGATCAGAGTTGCCTCCATTGTCCAATATTCCTCACTGCTGCCTCCCGTAGGAGTCTGGTCCGTGTCTCAGTACCAGTGTGGGGGATCTCCCTCTCAGGACCCCTACCTATCGTCGCCTAGGTATGCCGTTACCATACCTACTAGCTAATAG
>NZ_NEXQ01000011.1:0-9846 GCF_002810405.1 Psychroflexus sp. S27
GCGCTAGTGAAACGGTTCGCGTTGCGGGGGCAGAGATGCTTTCGTTGCTTTTCTAAAACAGAAAAATAAGCCTAGTCCCGATACTTCGGGGTTTGTTACTTTTTTAGGCAATGTAAAAAAGTAAAGAACAATCATGAATTGAAGTTCTTTTCATTTTGCCTTGACGCAAAACGAAACAAAAAGTCAAGACTAATTTCAGGAAATTTTTGCTTCGTTCCTCTACGCAAAACCCCTGTTGTCTTTTTCGCTTCATGCTTATGACTTCGTCAAGCACTTTCGCGAAAGCCACAGGTATTTCTTTAAATTAGTCATTTGCTTTCTTAACTCATTTTCGTTGTTTTGAGCTATTGCAAACTTCCTAGCAGGGATAAGAGTCATTCAAAATTTATAATTGAAGAGAACGGCCTATTTTTTATGTTTTTTAGGAAACTAGAAAGCGTAGAAGAAAGGCAGAGGGAGCAATGCGCGAGTGAAACGGTTCGCGTTGCGGGGGCAGAGATGCTTTCGTTGCTTTTCTAAAACAGAAAAATAAGCCTAGACTTTTTTCTTAGTTTTTTTGGCAATGAAAAAAAGTAAAGTACATGAATTGAAGTTGAAACTGAAACTGAAATCGAAAAAATAGAAATGAGTAATGAGTAGGTAGTAGGGAGTAGGTGAGAGGTGTGAGTTTTTGAGTCATTTAAAATTTAGAATTTTAAATTTATAATTGAAGAGAACGGCCTACCGCCTAAAGCTTATAGCCTATAGCAATTTCACAAATCACCAATCACGAAAAACCGAAGCATCCCGAATAACTCGGGACCAACAAAGCATGAGATTCTGATCCCGACCCCCGAGTTATTCGGGGCGGGGCAGAATGACAAAACATGAACTGCTGTCATGCTGAACAAGTGCAGCCACAGGCGAAGTGCGATTCAGCATCTCTTTACAAGGTGAAGTTCTTTTCATTTTCTTTGCTCACCCAAAGAAAACGAAACAAAAGAAAAGGTGTCTTTTTTATAGGTGTTTTGTCTCTCGTCAAACCAGAAAAGTTTAGCTAAAATACCTCCAAGGCTTCGGTATTTTTTAACGCTCAACTTTTCTTACACTTAAAAAAAGAAAGCTAAAACAAGATAATTCAGTTCTAAATCATGATTTCGAGGAAAACGGCCTATTTTTATTTTTTGTAGAAAAACAAGAAAAAACTGCCGCGTTGGATGAAGGAGGATGGCCTAGTGCAACGGTTGCCATCCGCATGATAAAGTTTTTTCGTCGTTTTCAAGAAAAGTAAAATAAGCCTAGATTTTTTTGGTTCGTTTTTTCATCAATGGAAAAAATGAACAATCATGAATTGAATTTCTTTTCATTTTGCCTTGACGCAAAACGAAATCTTAGTGAAATATTACTGCGTATTTTCACTTGATAAACAATCCCTCCCGATCCCGAAACTTCGGGATGGCGCAGAATGACAGAAAACAGATAACAGAGAACGGAAAACCGATTATACGATTTTACGAATTTACGAATAGACGAATAACCGAGTCACTGAAAAACAGATAACTGTCAACCGATAACCGACAACAAAAAAAAAAGACCACTTGCGAACAAGCAGCCTTTATTAACTTCAGTTTATATGCTTAAACTTACTTCTTTTTATAAAAATAGGACTTTATAAAATAGCTCATCAAAAAACTAACAAGAGCTCCTATAATGGCTAATATGATAGTTTTTATAATTTCACTTGGATTAATAGCCGGTAATACACTCAAAAGAGTACCTCCTGTACCTCCGAAGATAAAACTACTGTTCTTCATTTTTCTCTTCCTTTACAGTTTTGTCTTCGACTGTAATTTGGCTTACACTCGATAAAACCCCACCAGCAACAGCAATATAGCCTCCAATTGAACTGACCAGTGCAGGAAGACTAACAGGTGCAGTGAGTATGGTGCCGCCTACAGCAGCCATAATTAATCCAATGTTTCGCAGTTTCTTAAATATTTTAGGCGTTGGTGCCTTAGCCCTTTCATTAATTTTCATAACTTAATTTTTAAGATTTAATAATCATACTTACTTTCTTCCTCTCTTTTAAAACAGAATAAGCGACTTGTTTTAATTGCTGAAAAGCAACAAGTGACTCTGTTCCTCGACCAGGTGCAGTTAATGCAGTGACTGGCGCAATACATCCTTTTAATTCTTTTATCGCATGATTTGCAGGATGGAAGAGTATAAGTTCTCTGTTTGGTACATTTATAAGATGCAAATGCCATTTAAAGCGTATGCTATAGCGTAGCTTTAAGTCATACTTGCCTTCTGGTATGCACGAAACATTTCTCTGATTTCCTTTCCATGGCAACTCAATGGTGTAACATATATGTTTGTTATTCAAACGAATGACACCATTGGTACCATGTGCATGATATTGCCTTATAAGTTGCAATAACATAGCATTAAGCTTGATTTACTTTAACAATTGATAAAGCATTATAGGCACCGTTTTTTAAAGGATAAGTTGTCCCATTGACTTCCTGATAAAATGAAATACCTAAAACAGCAATGATTGGTAAGCCTGTATTAGCAGATAAAGTTGACGTTAAAACATCTGCAACAGTCTCTGCATTGTCATAAGCAATAATGGAGGTTTCTGCCATTTCAAATTCAGACTCTTCATTGTCAAAGTCTATAGCTCCTGCGCCAAGACTGATTTTAAAGTGTGTTGTCCCCTGAGGCGCATCTATTAAATTAATAGGTTTAAAATCACTATAGCTCATTTCAACTTCTCCTGATGCAGCATCAATATTCACTTGATAATTGACATTAAAAAGCATATTGAATCTAGCATTTTTGTTAAATTCGAAATCCTGCAATAATTGCATCTGTCCATCCTGAACGGTTCTTAAACCACGCATATTCACCTCATCTGTTTTAATGATTGATAATAAACGACCGGTTAAACGACTCGCAACACGTTTATCTCTTGTGTTTTGCAGTAATAATCTAAAGCAACTTCTTATGAGTCTGCCGCTCTTACCAGCTCGTCCAAATTCTTGTCCGTTTTCACGTGTTCTTTGAAATGCAGGATCATTTGCAATTCGATTCGCATCTACACCACCTTTCTCTCTTGCAAAATAACCTTCGCTAGATTTGTAAAAAGAAATGTCACCGATGGTGCCCTCTAGTTTGATAATACCTGATTGTTTGGCCATGATAAATAATTTTAAATTTATAGAATGATTTTAATCGGCTCATTCTTTTAGCACGGTAAGCTGTTCAGATGCATCTTTGAAAAGTTTACATGACAAAACTCAGCAGAACAAAAAGTTTTAAAACACAAGGCTTACCCAACTTGGGTGCTGTTTTAACATATTTTTAGCAAATAGACAAAGCCTATTAATGCATCCTAAGCATAGTGTAAGTCGAGCTTATAAGCTGCTCTCAAGAAGTTTTAGATAAGAATTTAAAAGATGGATGTAGAGAATTTAAAAATATAAATCATAGAGACTAGGCATCTGCCTCATAGATGCGTTGTGCTAAAGAAGTCTTTAAATGATCTAAGAATTTTAACTGATTTGTTTTTCTCGATCTTAACTCTAAATAAGTTCTGTAATAATCTCCAAGTTCAATTTGAAAGACACGCTCAAATAAATCTGCAATTTCATTAATACTCGCATTGCCACTATTGATAGCTCTTGTTGTATGCAAAGCATAAATAAGTTCAATCAGGTCAACTTTATTTCGCGTCCAACTCACTTTCGGAATTTTCTTTTTGGTTTCAGAATTTTTAAATTTTTGTTTGTATTTCAATTCTTCTACTTGCTTTTGTAAGTAAACAATTAATAAATCATAAGCCATTATTGTAGCAACAGAGCCATCATGACTGGTAGAGAATTCAGCATCTGTTACAAAATGAATTGTATCAGGGTGTAGGCGTAAATTTGCTTTTCGTCTTAAAAAAAAATGTTGGTCTAAGTTTGTAGAACCTCGTCTGTAATAATGATAAAATTCCAAATTTTCATTAAAGTAGTTTTGGAGCTTATCGATTTCAGCTTGTAAAAATTGTTTCTGTGATTTACGACTGCTTCGAGGTCTTCTGCTTTCAATATTAAACAACTTCACATAATAAATTAATTTGCTGACAGCATGTGGTTTGACTTTTTTAAAAAAATAACACTCGTCTTCCTCATTTTTAAAGCCATTATTGATCACCAACTTTCTAATTTTACTCAAGTATTTTTTGGAAATTCTCATTCCTTTTTCAGAATATGTTAAAACATCATTTACTTCTGTTTTCAATACTTCTAAGTCTTCTTCTAGTTTATCAATTAAAAGACGATACATAAGGCTATTGTTTTATGTGAAATAAGCAAGACAAGTTATGTTTTGCTAGGTGAACTTTTATAAGAAAAAACAAGACAATAACTATGCTTTATCCTTACTCAGTTCATGCTTTTGCGATGCTACTTTTAAAGACATGTCAACCCAAGCTCATATATCAAAGCTTGTTATAGCCTTGAATCTGTGTTTTGAAGATGGCAGAATATGTGGAACCAAATCTTTAAATCATGTTTAAAAAAGTAAATTTATTGAGTATTCTAATCGCTACAATTTTAATGACTTCTTGTACGCCAAATCTCATGGAGGATAAGTATCCAGAAGAGTTGCAAGAAATGGATAGCGAACAGAATAATGCAGAGCCTGACATTCATAATGACACGGGTGATGATCAAAGTTTAGAGCCAGATAATGAGAAAGATGGCTAACCTAAAAACAGCTTTACAACAAAAGTTTTTGGCTTAGCCGAAAGCTTTTGTTATTTTAGTAAAGCCAGTTTTCATATGTCTTTTAAAAAATTATACAAACCTTCCCTTGCTTTAATTGGGCTGTTAATTGTCTGCTTGATAATTATATCAGGCCTCTATATCAAAAAAGAAAAACCTGAAAATCATAGTTTAGATCAATTTAATCAAGATCTTAAAAGATTAAAAAAAGAGATAGGGCGCAGTCAAACACCAGATGATTCCTTGTTGGCAAAAACTGAAAATCGTATACAAAACATAGAGGACTATGCTATTAAACAAAAGATATATCATGACTTAACAGAGTTGTCGCTTGAAAAAGATGACTCATTGTTGTTTTATAAGTATAATCACAAATCATTAAAACTTGCAAAACTGCTCAATGATTCAGTTGAAATAGGATTGAGTCATTGGAATTTTGGAGCTTTTTTATTAAAAAAACAAAAATACGCTGATGCTTTTTATCATTACCAACTCGCTCAACAGGCTTTCTCACAAAATCGGCATCCCTATTATGAAGCGAAAATGCTTTATAATATGGCCTTTATTAAAGGTCGTTTAAAAGAATATACTGAGAGCGAAGCGCTTATCTATAAAGCTTTACCTTATTTTCAAAGCGCACCTAAAGCAAAGCAAATTTATAAATGTTATACTTTATTATCTTTTATAAATGAAGAGCTAGAGGGGCTAGATCAAGCCGCTCATTATCTTAAACTCGCACTAAATACAATAGAACAACATCAGCTTTATCACCTTAAAGCCTCTGTCTATAATAACTTGGGCTTGATATATCATAAAAAACAAAACTATCCAAAAGCATTAAAGTATTTTAATGAGGCTTTATCAATGGAGGTCGTTAATGATCAGCCAAAACTCCTAGCAAGGTTATTAGATAATAGGGCCTTTACAAGTTTTGTGTCTGGAGAAAATCAATATTTCAAAGACTTTATAAAAGCACTGAATATAAGAAAAGCGACAAATAATAAGGCAGGCATTGTTTTAAGTCAGCTTCATTTATCAGAAATTTTATGGGCGCAAAAAGATTCGCTACAAGCAATCAAATTGGCAAAAGATGCCGTTGCCACAGCCAAAGATATTAAACTAAAGAGGGAGTTGCTAAAAGGGCTGATTTTACAGGCTCAATTAGAACCACATAAAGCAAAAACATATATTGAAGAGTGGAAAGATGTTCATGATGAAATTGAACATAAAGTTAGAAAACAACGCCATAAAGTTGCAAAAATTCAATTCCAAACTCAGGTTTTCAAAAGCGAAGCAGAGCGTTTAAAATCGCATAAAAGCTTTCTGATTGTTTTACTCTCTTTAGGTACGCTAATCTCTACGCTGATATATCTTTATATCAGACAGAAAACTAAAGCTAGAAAAATCAAACTTAAATATGATCAAGAACAACTCCTGCAGCTCAAAAAAGAAGAGGAAAGAAACCGAATTGCAGCAGATTTACATGACAGTATTTTAGGTAAGCTATTTGGTCTCAGACTTCAGTGGGGGCTGCTGGGGATAGAATCAAACATGAAAATCAAAAATGAGCATCGCGCTCACCTTAATACACTCAAAGGAATAGAAGTGGAGATAAGAAACCTTGCCCATGATTTGAAAAATCAAGCTACAGAAATCAATCTCTGCAAACAACTGAAGAATATCGGGTTACAAAAAAGTAAAATAGGAGGATTTAAATTTAAGTTACATATTTCTCAACCTAATATTGATAAGAAACTATCGCAATTTGCCAAAAAACAATTACTAGCAATAACAGAAGAAGCTTTGCAAAATGTTATTAAACATGCACAAGCAACAATCCTTAGCTTGACAGTTTCAAATCCTGAAAATACAATTCATTTTGAAATTTCAGATAATGGTAAAGGCTTCGATAAGCACGAGTATCATGAAGGTATTGGTCTAGACAATATCAGAAAAAGAGCTCAAGATATCAATGCACAGCTTGTTATCGAATCTGCAAAAGAGAAAGGGACAACAATTAAAATCACTTTAAATCAAATAACTTCTTAACCTCATAAAATGACGATCATGAAAAAAATAAAAAATGTATTATTGGTCGATGATCATCCCATCATAATTTCTGCCTATAAACAAGTTTTTAAAAAAGTAGAAAGCCAAAACTCAAATTTAAGATTCAAAATTTATGAAGCTAACAGCTTTATTGAAGCCTTGAATCACCTTAAGAGATTTAATCAAAAACGAAAACTGCATCTGCTTTTAGTTGATCTAAAACTCACTCCGGCTCCAAATCATAATTTATTATCAGGTGAAGATTTGGCTCTGCAGGTCAAAGAAAGCTTTACTGATGTTAAAATTATGATTGCCACAACATATCATCACAACTACCGCATACACAGTATTTTCAAAAGCTTAAACCCAGATGGCTTTTTAGTTAAAGGCGATATTGATGAAAAAGAAATCGAGCATGCAATTTTAGACCTTTTAGAAGATACACCCTATTATAGTAAAACTGTCAGAAACGCTTTGAGGCAATATGTAAGTAATGATTTATTATTAGATCGTTTAGATAGGCAAATGCTATATGAACTATCACAAGGAACAAAAACAAAAGACTTGTCAAATATTTTACCCCTGTCAAGCGCAGGCATCGACCGCAGAAAAAAAAGACTCAAAGAAATACTAGATGTTATTGAAAATGATGACAAAACGCTGCTTCAAAAAGCAAAAGATTTAGGGTTTTTGTGAATAGAGGGGAGTGCTTAGTAGGTAGTAATTAGTAGGTAGTAATTAGTAGGTAGTAGGTAGGAGGTAGTAGGTAGGAGGTAGGAGGTGAGACTTTAGAAATTCAGAATTTTGAATTTTAAATTTTAAATTAAAAAAGCCTACCGCTTATAGCCTACAACCTTAAGCGATTTCACAAATCACGAGATTCTGATCCCGACCCCCGAGTTATTCGGGGCGGGGCAGAATGACAAAATAACCTTTGAATTGTCATGCTGAGCAAATGCCGCCATAGGCGAAGTGCGATTCAGCATCTCTTTACAAGGTGAAGTTCTTTTCATTTTCTTTGCTCACCCAAAGAAAACGAAACATCCCGAATAACTCGGGACTACCGAAAAAGGTGTCTTTTTTATAGGTGTTTTGTCTATCGACAAACCAGAAAACTCTCGCTAAAATACCTCCAAGGCTTCGGTATTTTTTAACGCTCAACTTTTCTTACACTTAAAAAAAGAAAGCTAAAACAAGATAATTCAGTTCTAAATCATGATTTCGAGGAAAACGGCCTATTTTTATTTTTTGTAGAAAAACAAGAAAAAACTGCCGCGTTGGATGAAGGAGGATGGCCTAGTGCAACGGTTGCCATCCGCATGATAAAGTTTTTTCGTCGTTTTCAAGAAAAGTAAAATAAGCCTAGATTTTTTTGGTTCGTTTTTTCATCAATGGAAAAAATGAACAATCATGAATTGAATTTCCTTTCATTTTGCCTTGACGCAAAACCCCTGTTGTCTTTTTCGCTTCATGCTTATGACTACGTCAAGCACTTCCGCGAAAGCCACAGGTATTTCTTTAAATTAGTCATTTGTCTTTCTTAGTTTCTTTCCGTTGACGTGAAGTATTATCAGCTTCTTAGCAGGGATAAGAGTCATTCAAAATTTTTAATTCAAAATTCATAATTGAAGAGAACGGCCTATTTTTTATGTTTTTTAGGAAACTAGAAAGCGTAGAAGAAAGGCAGAGGGAGCAATGCGCTAGTGAAACGGTTCGCGTTGCGGGGGCAGAGATGCTTTCGTTGCTTTTCTAAAACAGAAAAATAAGCCTAGTCCCGAGCCTTCGGGGTTTGTTACTTTTTTTGGCAATGAAAAAAAGTAAAAGAACATCAATAGAATTTCCTTTCATTTTGCCTTGACGCAAAACCCCTGTTGTCTTTTTCGCTTCATGCTTATGACTACGTCAAGCACTTCCGCGAAAGCCACAGGTATTTCTTTAAATTAGTCACTTGAGTTATATTGAGATTTTAGAGTTAAATAAAACCGATTCACTAGTCACTAGTCACGAAAAACAGAATTAGTCTTGAGTCTAAAAGTCGTGTGTCTTGATTCTAAGGGGAACCATTCACTATTCACAAATCACGAATCACAAGTCACAGAATAACTGACAACAGATAACCTATTGAATATATTTCTTTCATTTTTTCTTGATAAAAAACGAAGCAATCCCGAATAAGTCGGGACAAGAATAAAATGAGGAAATTTTCACTTCACTATCGTTTCGTGAAACCGCTGTTCAAACTGTGCTTCATGCTCTTTTTTGCGAAAATGCAAAACGCACTTTCGCTTGTTTGACAGACTATTTCTTATATTGTTCCACTCACTAAATAATAATGATAAGAGGTGTAAATCTTAAAGCAAATTCAAAATTCATAATTGAAGAGAACGGCCTATTTTTTATGTTTTTTAGGAAACTAGAAAGCGTAGAAGAAAGGCAGAGGGAGCAATGCGCTAGTGAAACGGTTCGCGTTGCGGGGGCAGAGATGCTTTCGTTGCTTTTCTAAAACAGAAAAATAAGCCTAGTCCCGAKMCTTCGGGGTTTGTTACTTTTTTAGGCAATGTAAAAAAGTAAAGAACAATCATGAATTGAAGTTCTTTTCATTTTGCCTTGACGCAAAACGAAACAAAAAGTCAAGACTAATTTCAGGAAATTTTTGCTTCGTTCCTCTACGCAAAACCCCTGWTGTCTTTTTCGCTWCATGCTTATGACTTCGTCAAGCACTTTCGCGAAAGCCACAGGTATTTCTTTAAATTAGTCATTTGCTTTCTTAACTCATTTTCGTTGTTTTGAGCTATTGCAAACTTCCTAGCAGGGATAAGAGTCATTCAAAATTTAAAATTTTAAATTCATAATTGAAGACAACGGCCTATCGAAAATAATGTGTAAAATTGGCAGTGAAATAAGCGTTAAATTTTAGGCTGTTTAAGCCTGATGGAATCAGGTGAGTTTCCTAAAATTTAGCTTATGAACATACAATTTAGCATTAAGTTCGTAAGCCTAGACTTTCGTAGTCCCGAGCCTTCGGGGTGCTTCTTTTCGGCAA
>NZ_NEXQ01000015.1:0-2188 GCF_002810405.1 Psychroflexus sp. S27
CAAGTAAGACCTTCTGGCAATTCATCAGATATGGTAAAACCAGCTAAATCTTCTGTTCCGGTATTTTTCACATGAATGGTATATTCTACTTCTTCTCCACCAGAAACCGATGTGTTTGCAACATTACCATCTATGATATAAGATTTCCAAGAAGTTATTTTTGAACTTGATAATGTATAGCAGCGACTTACATCGTATAATTCTACTGGTGGGAAAACAGAAACTCCTACTAAAGTTTTTATTCCTACACTAATTCTATCGTAAGCATCGCCAGGCGTAAATGGTACTTCTACCATGTCTCCATTATTTATAAGATCGAGCACATTTATTCCGTTAATCAGCCCATCTTGCCAATCCAGCGTTGCCACTTCGTCGTTACCTAAGTAAGCTTTTATCTCTAAGCCACCTAATACATCTAAATCGACGCCTCCTGCACCTGTTTTAAATTTTATTAGTGCCGTATCGTCTGCTTCCGAGACCGAATTAAAGTAAATCCATTGTTTGGTAGAGGCGCCCACACCCAAGGTTCCATTACTGATTTCAGAATAATGTTGAGAATTGCCATCATCCAACGCATATTCTGGGTTGGTCACGCCGGCGCTTCCGACTGCATCTACACCAAGGTTAAGTCCTGAATATTCATACGACGTAGCAAAAGCCGGCAAACAAGCATCGGTGCTCAGCTCTGTACACATTCCATATACATTCATTGTATTTGGTTCGGCTAACAAGCCTAAAGCACTGTTCGTCACATCGGTTATTCGAATACGATTATAATCTTGATCGGGAGTAACAGCAATATAATAACGACCTAAAGCGTCTTGTACAATTCGGATTTGATCGGTGGCTCCTGTTCCGTCTTCTTTACTCGATCCTTCCAGCACTACATCATCAGCATTTTTTGCTTCCACTTTAAAATAGTGATCGCCTAAGGCTAAACCATCTAATAATCCACTGACTACATTTCCTAAACTTCCACTAACCAAAGCACCCAAAACCCCATCATCAAAATCGATTCGGATATAAGAGGTAGTTCCGGCGTCCATTATTTGAGCATAGCCCATTTCGACATAACCTTCATATTGATTACCCAATCCTAAAAGAAATCCTGCTCCTGATTTTAAGGTCGCATAACTATCAAAATCTTCATCAAAAAGATTTTGTACTTCATCGGCATTATGAGAATCGATTAATTCTGCAATACAAGAAGCGCTGTTTTCAAATGGGGATTCAGTAATCGTCAAGGGGCATTGATCACCATAACGTTTTACACTGTAGACTCGTAAAGGTTCCGCATCTACGTTAAGCTCTACAACTGATTCCGCACCTATATCCACACGGTCAAAAGTTCCTTCCGGTTCAAAATCTAAAGTCACCGTTCCTCCGGAATTGAATAATGCCAAAACATCAAGGTTATTAAGCAGAGCATAATCTTGTAAATTATAGTCTGGACCAACCTGTTCTTTTCCATTAAAGAATTTTATTTTATAGGCTCCTAAAACATCTGCACTCAACGCAGAAGAAGGCTCTACCATCAATCGAATTTGCACGTGGTCATCAACTTGAGAAGGTTGGCTAAAATAGATGGTTTGGTAAACATCACTTAAAAGCCCCAAAGCTCCCAAATTAATTTCTGAATATTCCGAAGAGTTACCGCTAATCGCTTTATACGGATCTTTAACGCCTACCTCCGATAAATCTCCCAGTGATAGATTTGCTCCCCCTCCTTTATAAGAAGTGAAGTTTGGGGGGAAACAGAAGTCGTCTCCGATTTCAAAACAAGCGTTATAAACATCTAAAGACGCTTTCTTACCCGTTGGTAACAAGGCCTCTACGTGATTGGTAATCCGGATACTGGTGTAATCGCTATCCGGGGTAATGGCAATATAATAACGGCCGATATTATCTTCTACAAGCGAAACCACGCCATTGGCTTGTCCTTCAAAAGCATCTGAACTATTTTCGTTCAAGACAATATTGGAACCATCGAGGGCTTCCACTTGAATATACTGATTGCCCAACAAAAGATTGTTGGCCAAATCGCCCACTAATTTACCCAGGCTTCCACCTAGCAGTCTATCTAAAACATCATCATCATAATTAATACGTACGTAGGTCGTTTTATTAGCAGGAACATTGCCTAAATCCATTTCTATAAAACCTTCTGTTGGACCACTTACTAATAAAT
>NZ_NEXQ01000018.1:0-100890 GCF_002810405.1 Psychroflexus sp. S27
CTGAAAGTGCAGAGGTTTATTAAGACTGGGGACTAAAAGTCCCACTTTACTATTCCAATATAAAATTGGAATTATCACTCGAATCTCGACGGTGATGTTCCAAATATTCGTTGACCATTTTATCGGTAATATTCCYAGTACTCCATACTCCATAACCGCTTGCCCAAAAATGTTGCCCCCAATAACGCTCTTTCAGTTTTGGAAACTCTTGTTGAAGTTTCCTTGAGGTTCGCCCTTTGAGCTTTTTCAATATACTACTTACATTCAATTTTGGAGCATATTCAATGTGCATATGAACGTGATCCGAACTCACTACTCCTTTCAGTATTTCTATACCTTCGGCTTCACATATTTGGATTAAAAGCTCACGACAACGAGTTTGAACATCTCCGCGAAGTACCTTGTACCGATATTTTGTAACCCAAACAATATGGCACGTTAAATAACTTACCGTATGGGAGCCTTTTCTTTGATAACTCATAGTACGAAAATATAGATTTTTTCGCACTACTAAAGTGCTGCAATAAAATTGCAGGGTTTAAATCCCTTTTTTGAGACCAATAAATGTCAGTTGCAACAACTATCATCATACTCATCAAATAATTACTTTATTTAAGTCTTAAAATTTATTACAATATAAAGGGTAACAATTTTACTCTTGAGCTGATATAAGCTTGTAAGACAAAAGTCTTGAGGTGAAATCCGAAAAACCTAAATAGAGTAAGAAAATCAAAACTAAATGATCATGAAAAATTTATTAAAAGTGAGTTCAATTGCTTTTATGGCATTAGCAATTTTTACATCATGCGATGACGACGACAAAAATGTTATTATTGACGAAAAGGAAATTGAAGAAGCTATTTCGCTTCAAGAAATTCAAAACAATAATAACCCATATGAAAATCAAGGAGAAATTTATACAGGATTATTAAATTCTATGCAGCAAGAACAAACTTTGGGTGATTGGAATATTCCAAAATTAATCGAATATAACGGAGGTGCTAAAGAATGGAATGTTGGTCAGATAAATAGAAATCAACCAGAAAACGGGTGGAATTTAGAAAATTTGAATGACTTAGCAATGCAATACTATCAGTCAAATATAGCGATAAATACACACTCTCAAGAACAATTATTTATGCAATTAGACATCATTGCAAGCTTAGAGATGGTAAGCCCAAAACACGAATGTGAGCTTTACCCAGAAAGATGTTTTACTTATCCTGATGAAGAGGAAGCACTCAATCCTAATGAGGATGTTTCACCTCGTGATAGAGTTATCAACTTTATCAACCTCATGATAGAAAAAGAAAGTAATATAATGGAAAATGAAGAGCTAGAAGACATACAAAAAAGAAATCAATTAGTAACTAGCTCTATTATGCGACATACTGCCGTTTACTGGTTCAATCAAACACGCAAGGAAGAAGAATCAAATGGAGAAATCATCATTGATATGATTAAACTTTCATCTTTAGGCTCTAAAAGTATTTTGTGGGAATCTGAAACTCCTGAAATAGCAGTGAGCATCGCAGCGTTAAGTGGCTATGTTGCTAGTGGAAGAGCTGAATAAAATTAGATTAATCTACACATCAAGCCATCTCAATTCATATAGAAGATGGCTTTTTATATTTCTTTAAAAATATAAGTTGATAAGAATATAATTTAAAAAGTGAAAATTCTTAAAACCTCTCTCCTATTTAAATTCTATAGATTTATTCTTAAAATTAAACAATGTAAAAGCGATGCTTTCAACTGCATCTTTCATAATATCGAAATCTAAAGTTTCAATGGTATCACTTGATTTGTGATAATTTGGGTTTCCGTGACCTCCAGTGCCAATCACCATCACAGCAGGAACATCAAATTGCCAATAGTTCCGGTGATCAGACGGCCCATTATTTTTATAATCATCAGCGTAAGTTAGGTGCCGAGAACCTATTTTATCTTGATATTTTAATAATAAAGAAATCTTTTTATTAAAATTGATATGTTTTTTAATCCCTGAAACAATCAAACTATTTTTCTCATGTTCTGCATTTTCTGAATGTTTATTGTCACGGTAATAACCAATCATTTCAAGAGCAATCATTCCTAAATAATTCTTCTCAGATATATTTAAAGATTTCGCATGAATAAAACTTCCCATTTCTTTTTTCTTAAAAAAAGGAGGTTCTTCAAGGCAAAAAGAAACAAAATCAATTCCGTAATCTAAAGTCAATTTGCTTTGCGTCAACATACGTGAAATCTCCAACAACCCCGCGACACTACTCGCATTATCATCGGCGCCTGGCTGTTCTTTGTAAACATCATAATGTGCGCCAATAATAAAACGGTTCTTCTTTTCTGGTTGATAACGCGCTATGATATTCTCGTATTCTTGGTCTTTTGCTTTCCATTTTTGGCGACTCACATTCAAGTTGGTTTTGCGCAATTCGGATTCGATATAATCAGCGGCTTTTGAGAGACTTTCATTATTTTTATAGTTTCGATAAGGATAAATGGAAGTTAAAAAATCGACTGTATTATATAAATTTTGTTTGCTTGCCTCCATATTTATCTTTGAGAAATCTTTCATACTTTCTATTACAAATTAAGAATATTCAAAATAAAAGCTCACTAAATGCATGTTAAAAACAACTTTCAAATCAACGTTCTTAGTAAATTCAAATTATGAAAAATTCAACAGAAACAGAACTCATTTTTAAATTTACACAAGAAGCACAACTTGAAAACTGGACAATAGTTGACGATGTTGTTATGGGTGGAAAATCTACAAGCCAAATTAATATTAATGATCAAGGAAGCGGAGTTTTTGAAGGCAAAGTTTCTTTGAAAAATAATGGCGGGTTTTCCTCAGTGCGTTATCGTTTTAGACAGAAAAACATTAAAAAATACTCACATCTGATGATTAGACTTTGTGGAGACAAAAAAGAGTATCAGTTAAGAGTTAGAAAAAACTCGGATGATCAACATGCCTATAAAGCGCATTTCAAAGCTCCTGAAGAATGGGAAAAAGTTAAAATCCCTTTAAAAGAAATGTCTCCAACTTTTAGAGGTCAAAAACTTGATATGGCCAACTTTTCAGGAGAACATTTAGAAGAAATTGGATTTTTGATTGCAAACAAAAAGGAAGAAAATTTCAAACTTCTCATTGACCAAATTTATTTGATGTAAATAACTGCTTGTTTACTACCTTTGAGAGAGCTAGGCTTATATCCATTAAAAATTATTCACTTTATTTGAAATCATTAAATCAATTTATTTTATGGCGTTTAAAGATTATTATAAAATTTTAGAAGTTTCTAAAACTGCAACTGATAAAGAAATCAAAACTGCTTTTAGAAAACTTGTTCGGAAATATCATCCAGATTTAAACCCGGATAATAAAGAAGCCGAGGCTAAATTTAAAGAAGTTAATGAAGCCAATGAAGTATTGAGCGATCCCGAAAAACGAAAAAAGTATGATAAATACAGTCAATACGGTGAAGATTGGAAACATGGTGAGGCGCATGAAAAAGCGCAACAGCAACAAAGACAATATCAATCACAGCAGCAGTCTCAGCAAAGTTTTTCAGAGGAAGAATATTCAGACTTTTTTGAATCTATGTTTGGTGACGCTGCTGGAGGTTATCAGCGAAGTACACAATTTAAAGGTCAAGATTTTAATGCTGAATTACATTTAGATTTAAGGTCAGTTTACACTTCTCAAAAGCAAGTTTTAACTTTAAATGATAAAAAAATCAGACTCACAATTCCTGCTGGCGTTGAAAACGGTCAAACCATTAAAATAAAAGGTAAAGGTGCACCAGGTATTAATGATGGACCAAATGGAGATTTGTATATCAAAATTATTATCGATAATAACACTCAGTTTAAACGTCAAGGAGATAATTTGTATTTAGACTTAAATCTAGATCTCTATACTGCTATTTTAGGAGGCGAAATCACAATTGTCACCTTTGATGGGAAAGCAAAATTACAAGTCAAACCTGAAACAGAAAACGGAACTCAAGTCAAATTAAGAGGAAAAGGATTTCCTGTTTACAAAAAAGAAGGAAGCTATGGAGATTTAATTGTCACTTACCAATTGGAAACACCAAAAAACCTGAGTAACAAGGAGATTGATTTATTTAAAGAATTACAAAAAATAAAAACAAAATGAAAGAACAAGATTTTATAAGTACAAAAACGATTTGTTTAAATTATAATATTGAAATTTCATTGATCGATACTTTATACGAAATGCGACTCATCAATATTGAAATTATAGAACAAAAACCTTACATTCATCAAGATGAAATAGGTCATTTGGAAAAAATAATAAGGTTAAGAAATGAACTCAATGTTAACCTTGAAGGCATTGATGTTATTCTAAATATGTTAGAAAAAGAGAGACAACTCAAGCAAGAAGTGATCAGTTTAAGGAATAAATTAAAGCTTTATGAAAATAACTGAAACTCAATTTAACATGAAATATTTATTGATTTTTTGTATAGCCGTAATAGGTTTCTCTTCATCAGCTCAAGAGTTTTCATTACCAAAAGGACATCAAATTATCAGTGAAATTATTGGAGGTTTAAATGCTGATCAAATTGATGAAAAAGTTATAGTGGTTGAAACTGATGAAGAAACAGACTTTGGTTTTGTTCGCGATATTTATGTTCTAAAATCAGTTAATGATACTTGGAAGATCTGAAAAAAATCTCAAAATGCAATTCTGAAAAATCAAGAAGGTGGAATGATGGGCGATCCATTTGAAGAAATAAAAATTATCAAAGGGATTTTGATCATTAATCAAAGTGGAGGAAGCAGCTGGAAATGGAATAGAACTGACAAATACAGATATCAAAACGGAGAATTTGAACTTATCGGATATTCAAGTCATTATGGAAAATTATGCGAATATTGGGCAAGTTTTGATTTTAACTTGTCAACTGGTCAGATAAATTATAAAAAGGAGTTTGAAGATTGTGAGAATAATCAAGAGATTTATAAAACTGAAAAAGAAAGTTTTTATAAAAAGGGAATTCAATTGAACCTCAAAAATAGAAACCTCAAAAAAGTCAAAATACTAACGCCGACTTATAATGCAGAATTATATCTTTAGTATGATTTTTTAACTTAAAAAATGAATTATATTTACTAATTAAAATGACTTGCGACTTATGAAAAAAAAAATTAGAAATATCGCTATTTTATCATCTGCGTTAACCACAGTTGGTTTTTTAATGGATGGAGATATCAAAGAGCCAAGTATGCTCATGAGATTTACCGAGTTTTTCGGCATGTTTATTATTTTATTTATTCTGATCGCTCCAATTTATTTCTTTGGCCAATTTCTCTTCAAAAGAATGAGAGCTGATAAAGTTTCTTCTTAAAGGATTTTTAACATATTTATTATCATTTCTTTAATGATAAAAGAAACAAAATCTTTCTATTTTTATTGATAAATAAATCAAAATGGTAAAAGACCACGGAAATCAAATCAAAAACGATGAGCAATATGAAGCGCTCAGAGATGAAGGCATGAGCAAGGAAAAATCCGCGCGTATAGCTAATACAGAAGGTGCAGGTGAAAAAGGTGGAGAAAGCAAGAAATATGAAAAACGCACCAAAAAAGAATTAGATGAAAAGGCTAAAGAAATCGGTATTGAAGGCTACTCTCAAATGACTAAAGATGAACTGATCGACGAGCTCAGAAATCATTAATCAAAAAATCCTTTGACAGCTTCAGAGCCTTATGATTATTCTTTAAAATAAGGAGCATATTGCATGACTCTGAAATCTAGTGTATTAATATCTGGATTTTCACTTTTGAGTTTCTTATACAAAGTCATACTTCCCACTGCTCTATTAGCTGCGCCTGATGGCGCTGTTAACGATACAGTTTTTATAATTCTGTTATGGATTTGAAATTGATGAATTCTCGGCACTTCATCACTTATTTTTTTAAGTTTTATTTCTGGATAATTTTTTAAATGTTTTCTAAAAAAATATTCTGGTCCATTTTTAGAATTTCCTCCTGTAAACAAAAGCGTTTTTATTGATTGGTGACTTTTTAAAATTGAAATTATCGGTCTTAATTCAGCGTTTTGAATTCCTAAATCTGAAGCATCTATTTTGTCACGATAAGCACAATCGACCATATCACAGACCCCAATTTTATTCGTTTTTAAAAAATTTATACGTTGCTGCTTTGCTTCTTCTGTGTTTTCAAAAACCAAATTCAAATCAAATATTCGATTGATAATCTCCCACAATTGACCATCTCGACTCCCGTAGCAAAAGTCAACGTCATCTGGCTTTAAATCACCAGTGGTAAAACGTGGAGGCGGTAATGTACCAACAATCAATTTTTCAGTTCCATCAGGAATAAAGGGCAGATAAGGATGTTGATGTTTAAACATGGAATTTATTTTTTTCGCCACTGATTATCATCAGGATTTGCATCCATCCAAATGCCGTTTTCAATTCTTATTTCAGAAATATTCTTAAGACCTTTTAATTCAATTATTGCTTCCTTATAATTTTCTTTCCAAATTTCTGGTGATTGATGGAAGATTCTCTCGCTTCCGTCTTTCATTTTTATCACAACATCAAATGGTGCTGGCATTCCGCCAACATTCTCAATCGTAACATTGACATTATCATTTCCAAACTCTACCTCTTTAATAGCATAATCAATGTAGTTATTTGTAAAAAACCAAGCATGCCAAAACCAAGTTAAGTTTTGACCTATTGACTCGTTAAAACTATTGAAAAAATCCCAAGGAATCGGATGTTTCCCATTCCAATCCTTCATGTAAGTTTTCAGTGATTCCTCAAAAACCTCATCACCTAATAAATCTTTCAGCGCTAAATAAGCTAAAGCGGCTTTTCCGTATTGATTTGTCCCTGAACCACTACCACTCAACATATTTGAAGGTGTGATGATTGGTAAATCTTGCTCTAAAGACGGATTGTTAATCCAACGCTTTACACGAAATTTTTTGAAATTTTCTGAAGCTTTTCTTTTTCCTAAATTTTCACTTCCTATTAAATACTCAAGCGCAGTTGCCCAACCTTCATCCATAAAACCAAATCTTGTTTCGTTGGTTCCCATGTAAAATGGAAAATAAGTGTGAGCGATTTCATGTTCTGCAACAAATCTTGTAAAATCAGGATCTTCACGAGAGCTATCATTTGCCATCATCGGGTATTCCATATCCGCAAAACCTCTTACGATTGACATTTTTGAATAAGGATAAGGAATACCTGGTGTGTGATTTGAAAACCATTTTAAAGCATATTTGGCGTAATCAACCATTTTTTTGAAATCTTGAGAAGGCTCATCATAAGCTGCTTGTACACTTGCTCTTCTTCCTGTTTCTTGATCAACAACAACACTTCCAGCATCCCAATTATAAGTGTTGCTTAAAGCGATGGCAATATCTGTAATGTTCTCAACCTTCCATTGCCAGGTGTTTGTTTTACTTTGATTAGTAATTTTACCATTTTCTAAATCCTCCTGATCAACAATATGAATGACTTTGTTTGACGTCATTGATTTTTCTAATAAATCAGCGTACTTTCTCTGTAAAACTTCTTCAGGATTAAGCAAATCACCTGTTGCCCAAACGATATAATCTTTAGGAACTGTGACTTTAAAATTGTAATCACCAAAATCATTATAAAACTCTTTTGAGCCTGCGAAAGTCATTTTATCCCAACCTTCATAATCATCATAAACAGCGACTCTTGGATAAAAATAGGCTAGAAAAAAAGTAGTCGAATCAATAGCGCCTTCTCTTCCACTTTGCTTTGACAGCTCAAAATTCCATTCGAAATCTAATTCTATACTTTCATTTGGCAATAAAGCTTTATTGAGCTTCACCATTTGATTAATGCTGTTATTATTGTTGTTATTGTTATTCCACTCTTTTGAAACACCGTTTTCTTTATAAGAAGTGATTTGCATCCCTGATGTTAAATAATCTTCAGAAACTGGTCTCAATCTTGGCGCACCAGGTTTATGATGATTTAAAATCAATTTATAGTTTAATGACTTTAATGTGTCAGGAGAATTATTTGTATAGGTTATTTTTGCCGTGCCTTCAACTTTTCTACTCGGCGGATTGACTTTAATGTGGATATCATAATCAGCTTCGTTTTGCCAATAATTTTCTCCAGGGCGTCCGTCTTTTGAACGCGTTCCTTTTTCGTAAGCTTGTTTGACACTTCTGGGTTGATATAAATCTTGAGCACTGATAAATCCTGTGACTAAAACACAAGAAATTGTCAAAACAACTTTTCTTAAAACCATAACTTTGAGCATTTTTTGATGAAACCCTCAAAGTTATGGGATTTGTTTAAAATTTAGGTCTGAGAAAGATTTATTTTCTATTCCATCTCAACAACCAAATCGTCACTGTGAACCATTGTCCCTTCAGAGAGGTAGATTTTCTT
This sequence comes from Psychroflexus sp. S27, assembly GCF_002810405.1. Classification (NCBI taxonomy): domain Bacteria; kingdom Pseudomonadati; phylum Bacteroidota; class Flavobacteriia; order Flavobacteriales; family Flavobacteriaceae; genus Psychroflexus; species Psychroflexus sp. S27. Next base: position 8,449 of record NZ_NEXQ01000018.1, read on the forward strand.
AATTTTTCCACTTGTGTTTGATGTAATTGTTGTTCCCATCTTCATCGCTTCAATCACAAAAAGCGGCTGATTCTTATCAACAGTATCGCCTTCCTTCACCATTGTGGAAGCCAATGAACCTTGTAATGGTGCGCCAACTTGTTTTGGGTCATTTTTATCCACTTTTTGATGAACAATTTTTTCAACATCAATCGAATTATCTTTGATGAGATTACTTCTTGTTTGTCCATTTATTTTAAAGAAAACTTCTTTTTCCCCATCTTCATTAGCTTCAGTAGTTGAAACAAGTTCGATGAGAAGTGTTTTTCCTTTATCAAGTTCAACAATAATTTCTTCGCCAGGTTTCATCCCGTAAAAGAAATTTTTAGTCGGAATTTGCATCACTTTTCCAAACTTCACATAATGATTATATAAGTTTGTAAACACTTTTGGATATAATTTATAAGACAAAAAGTCTGTCATCTCCCACTCTCTATCCATGCCTTCATTAAATTCCTTTTTGAAAGCATCAAATTCTTTATCAAAATCAATAGATTCTAAATGTGCATTTGGTCTATCAGTGTATGGTTTTTCGCCGCGCAAAACAATTTTTTGAACATCCTCAGGGAATCCGCCAACAGGTTGACCTAAATCACCTTTAAAGAAACTTTTGACAGATTCAGGAAAAGACAAGCTATCTCCTTTCTCCATAAAATCTTGAATACTCAAATTATTACTCACTAAATATTGCGCCATATCGCCAACAACTTTACTACTTGGCGTCACTTTAATAACATTTCCAAATAATTCGTTGACTTGAGAATACATATCCGTGATTTCTGTAAACCTATCTTTTAAACCTAAAGATTCTGCTTGCGGAATTAAGTTAGAATATTGACCGCCAGGAATTTCATGTTTATAAACTTCAGCCGTTCCGGACTTAAGGCCAGATTCAAATGGATAATAATATTCACGCACATCAGACCAATAAGTTGAATATTCATTGAGTTTCTGAATATCCAATTCATTTTCTCTTGGCTGATAACGCATACTTTCAGCTAATGAATTAAAGTTTGGTTGAGATGTTAATCCGCTCAATCCAGCTAAAGCGACATCAACAACATCAACGCCAGCTTCGATCGCTTTGAGGTAAGTTGCCGACTGTATTGAAGATGTGTCGTGTGTATGTAAATGAATCGGAATATCAACTTCAGATTTTAAAGCTGTAATCAATTCTTTAGCAGCATAAGGTTTTAATAAGCCAGCCATATCTTTGATGGCTAAAATATGGGCACCAGCATTTTCAATATCTTTAGCGAGTTGTAAATAATAATCTAAAGTATATTTTTTGTGATCAGGATTTAGAATATCGCCAGTGTAACACATTGAACCTTCAGCAATTCCTTTAGTATGCTTGCGAACATGCTCAATCGTTGGGCCAATTGATTTCATCCAGTTTTGAGAATCAAAAATTCTGAAAATATCAATTCCATTTTCCCAAGATTCAGCAACAAAACGCTCAATTAAATTATCAGGATAAGCTGTGTAACCCACACCATTTGAGCCACGCAACAACATTTGTAAAAGAACATTTGGCATGGCTTCCCTTAAAATACGTAAACGCTCCCAAGGATTTTCCTTTAAGAAACGCATACAAACATCAAAAGTAGCACCGCCCCAAACTTCCATACTGAAAACTTCAGGATGATTTTTAGCAAAACCTTCAGCGACTTTCTGCAAATCATAAGTTCTCATTCGTGTTGCTAATAAACTCTGGTGTGCATCACGCATTGTCGTATCGGTATAATGGATTTTCTTTTCATCCTTTAACCACTTTGAGAATCCTTCAGGTCCTAATTCTGTCAGAATATCTTTTGTTCCTTTCGGATGGTTTTGTTCTTTATTAAACTTAGGGACATTTGGTTTGATTAATTTTTTGTTTGGATCATTAAATTTTACATCTTCATTTCCATTTACAATCACATCTCCAAGAAAGTTAAGCATTTTAGTCGCTCTGTTTCTTGGCTCTTTAATGTCAAAAAGTTCAGGTGTATTTTGAATATAATTAACGGTCACTTTTCCTTCTCTAAAAGTTGAATCATTTAGAATATTATTCAGGAAAGCCATATTCGTTTTTACACCACGCACACGAAATTCTGCAAGCGTACGACTCATTTTCCTGCAAGCACCATCCAGCGTTCGGCTATTTGCAGTAATTTTAGTTAGCATAGAATCGAAAAAAGGAGAAATGGTAACGCCTTGATAAACACTTCCTGCATCTAAACGAATACCAAAGCCACTCGCACTTCTATAAGTTGTAATAGTTCCATAATCTGGTTTAAAATCATTTTTAGGATCTTCTGTTGTAATTCGGCATTGAACAGCATAACCGTTGGTATGAGCTTTATCTTGTCCATAAATTTTAATTTGCTGATCGGAAAGATGATAACCTCCGGCGATAAACAATTGCGACTTGACAATATCGATCCCTGTGACAACTTCAGTGACTGTATGCTCAACCTGAATTCTCGGATTCACTTCAATAAAGTAAATACTTTGATCTTCATCAACTAAAAACTCAACAGTTCCTGCATTACTATAGTTAACAGCTTTACCGATATTCAGTGCATATTCATAAAGTTTGTTTTTCACTTCATCAGACAATCCAATTGAAGGTGCAATCTCTATTACTTTTTGATAACGGCGTTGTACTGAGCAATCCCTTTCAAATAAATGAACGAGATCACCATGATGATCTCCTAAAATCTGAATTTCGATGTGTTTAGGGTTTTCAACAAATTTTTCTATAAAAACAGTGTCGTCACCAAAAGCATTTGCTGCTTCACGTTTAGATTCAGGGAAAGCCTTTTTAAGTTGATCTTGATCACGAATCACACGCATTCCTCTTCCGCCACCACCAGAAGCAGCTTTAAGCATGACGGGATAACCGATTTTCTCAGCTTCTTTCAATGCGATTTCAACAGAAGTTAATTCCTCTTTGTTGCTTTCAATGACTGGAACATCATTATCAATCGCCACTTGTTTTGCTGTGACTTTGTCTCCCAAAGATTTTAAAACAGAAACATCTGGACCGATAAAGATGATCCCATTGTCTTGACAAGCTTGAGCGAAATCAGCATTTTCAGAAAGAAAACCATAACCAGGATGAATGGCATCAATGTCATTTTCTTTTGCAACTCTTATAATTTCAGCTATGTTTAAATAAGGCTTGAGTGGCTCTTCATCTTCACCAACTTGGTAAGCTTCATCAGCTTTGTAACGGTGAAGAGAATATCGATCTTCATAAGTGTAAATACCGACAGTTCTGAGTCCGATTTCAGAACAGGCTCTAAATATACGGATGGCAATTTCACCTCGATTGGCAACCAATACTTTTTTAATTTTCATCAGATAGGAATTTTATGTTGTGTTGTTATTAAATTGCGCTCAATATCGGTAATTATGAATAAAAATTAGATAGAACACTTTAATTTTTAAATTTTTTAGCCTTATTAATATCTATTTTCAATAATATCATTAATTCAAAAAAGCCAATCGTTTATCAGCTGAAGAATGAAATTACTTAGAATATTTTTTATGTTTTTTAGATTCAAAATTGGCTAGTAATTAACAAATCAAATCGTATATTATGGGCTATAAAAAACTGAACTAAAAATGAATATGAACTGGATTTTATTAATTGTTGGCGGTTTATTTGAAACAGGTTTTGCTGTTAGTTTAGGGAAGGCTCAAGAACATTCAGGTAAAGAATTTTGGCTATGGATGCTTTCTTTTGTGATTTGTGTCAGCGTGAGCATGTACTTTCTTTATAAAGCAATGGGAGGCGAACAAGCTATTCCTGTAGGCACAGCTTATGCAGTATGGGGTGCCATAGGTGCAACCGGAACTGTTCTTGCCGGAATTCTATTTTTTAAGGAACCTGTCACTTTTTGGCGAATTTTTTTCTTAACCACATTAGTTGCATCCGTTGTAGGCTTACAAATTGTGAGTAGCGAGGCTTAAAATAACACAATATATAAGTTCATGAATTTAACCATTGAAAACATACTTTTAGTCGGGTCTTTACTTTTATTTATCAGTACAATTGCAGGTAAAACATCTTATAAATACGGTGTTCCTGTTTTAATCCTCTTCCTTGCTATTGGGATGTTAGCCGGTGCTGATGGCATAGGCGGAATTTATTTTGACGATCCCAAAATCGCTCAATTTATTGGTATCATCTCACTCAACTTTATTTTATTTTCAGGAGGTTTAGACACAAGTTGGCCTACCGTCAAACCCATTTTAAAAGAAGGAATTGTTTTATCGAGCCTTGGCGTATTGCTTACGGCCGTAAGTCTAGGAACATTTGTATGGTTTCTAACAGATTTTACGATTTATGAGAGTATGTTGCTCGGTTCAATTGTTTCATCAACAGATGCAGCTGCAGTTTTCTCGATTTTACGCTCTAAAAACATCGCTTTAAAAACAAATTTAAGACCAACATTAGAACTGGAAAGCGGAAGTAACGACCCTATGGCTTATGTTCTCACTTTGGCATTTTTAAGCTTGGTGATAAATCAAGATGCAGGTGTGGCATCAATCATTCCGTTATTTTTACAACAAATGTTACTGGGCGCAATCGCTGGTTTTGTTTTTGGGAAAATAAGTAAATACATCATCAACAGAATAAAACTTGGTTTTGAAGGTCTTTATCCTGTCTTGGTTATTTCGTTGATGTTTGCTACATTTTCAGCAACAGATTTCATTGGAGGTAACGGCTTTTTGGCCATTTATATTTGTGCTGTTTATTTAGGTAACCAAGATCTGATTCATAAAAAAACCATCCTTAAAATGTATGATGGTTTAGCTTGGTTAATGCAAATTGTTTTGTTCTTAACCTTGGGTTTACTTGTCTTCCCAAATGAAATTGTACCTTTTATAAGAACAGGACTCATCATTTCATTATTCTTGATTTTTATCGCAAGACCTGTCAGTGTGATGTTGAGTTTAGCATTTTTTAAAATGAAAATGCGACGCAGAATTTATATCTCATGGGTTGGTTTACGCGGTGCAGTGCCAATTGTATTTGCGACCTATCCGCTTCTTGCCGGAATTGATAAAGCAGATATGATTTTTAATATTGTGTTCTTTATTTCATTAACCTCTGTTTTAATTCAAGGAACAACATTATCAGTAGTCGCGAAATGGCTCAATGTTGCTCTTCCTGATGAAGAAAAGAAGATTCTCGAAAAAGATAAACTCATTTTAAACATTCCTAAGTCAGCGATGAAAAAATATAGAATTTTACCTCATTACTCTGCTGTTGGTCAGCAAATTATTGATTTAGAATTTCCTAAAGACACCATTATCGCAATGATCAAACGCAATGATAAATATCATTTGCCAAATGGTGGAACAACAATAGAAGCAAACGATATTTTGATTGTTTTATCAGAAAACCATGAAAGTATGGAAAACGTTAGCCAATGGATTAAACAACAAGATCAACCTCAAATACCTGCTTAAAATGAAAAAGCGTTTTATATTATTGATTGATTTTTCAGAACATTCTGAAAGCTTGCTAAAGTATGCTTATGATTGGAGTCTTCAAATTGAAACAGAGTTTCTCATCATTCATCAAACAGAAGTGATTACACCAACCTTAGCCGACATCAAAACACGTGAGAAATTTACGCAAGAAATCAACCTGAAGATGCTTGATCAAGTCAAAAGTTTTGTTGAAAATATTCTTCCAAATCAGGCACAACTCAATTACGATGTTTCTGATAAAAATTTAAACTTCACTTTAAAAGCGCACTTAAATACAGGTTTTGAAGATTTAATATTTGTAGGCATTAAAGAAACGAGTTTACGAAAAAAAATATTTCTTGGTAGCACTGCCATTCAACTTATCAACGAGATTGAAAACTCTTTTGTCGCTATGCCTAAAGAAATGACAAAATTTTCTCATGAAACGATTTTTGTTGCTGTCACAGAAAAACATCCGCTTAATATTTTAGAATTAAATAATTTTTTAAGTTTTATTGATGAAACAGAAACAAGTATTACCTTTTTCCATTTATCTGATTATAATGAGGATACGGACTTTATAGAGAAGAAATTACGTGACTTAACCACTCTTTTTTCTGCTCAGTATAATGTTGATTATAAAATTTATGAAAAAAATGCCTATTTTAATGACATCAAAAAAATTATTAACAACAAGGTTGACGAATTGCTTATTGTTCAAAAAGGCTCTCGACATTTAACAGATAAACTTTTTAGAAGATTCTTGATAAATGACTTGGTTTTCGAAGGAGAAACACCTTTAATTGTACTCCCCTAAAATATCCATAATGAAAATTAGAATTATAATTTTAACATTGCTTTTGAGCAACTTAAGTTTCTCTCAAATTGACAAGGAAATAGCATTTGAAAAAGATATAATTGAACTGGTCGAAGAAATGGAATTTATGTATGGTTATGATCAAACCTTAAGAGAATATACTATCTATAAAACTTTTGATAAATCTGAAACCAATAGAATTGAAAACTTACCTGATAGTTTAAAGTCAAAAGAAATATCAGAAATAAGTTTTGAATCAGACAGTTTAACTATAAATATTTATAAAAATTACATCAATCCAAAAGATGCTCAACACACCAAAAGGTTAATAGAAATCACCAAGGAATATGGATTTCCTAGTTTGAAAAGAATTAAAAAATATTACACTAAAGAATTTATCGATCCTGAATTTAATCCATTCATTATTTTCATTCATTCACCAAAAAAATATTGGAAAGAAATCGAAAATATTATGAAAGTTGAATTAGATAAAGGACGGATTTCAAAATGTCTGTGGGGCTATTTACTATGGCATACAAATGGTAGAAAAAGTATTCAACCAATGCTAGATAATGGCTACGAATTAACTGAAGAAAACGGAAAAAGAAGCCTAAAACCAACTTGTAAATAAAACTGAGCAATAAACTTCTAAAAACACAGTACGACAACCTCTACAATCTTAACGACAAATAATTGACAAAGCAAATGACGCATGAATGTCTATAAATAAATAGTAATTAAAACTTTCTATTTTTATATTTATGATTGAATCAATGTAAAAATGTCATGAATCTTTTAGCTAAGAAAATAAGTGAACACAGGAAAATTAAAGGACTCACACAAGAAGAGTTAGCTGAGCAAGCCAAAGTCAATTTAAGAACAATACAACGTATTGAAAATTCTGAAAGTGAACCCAGAACTCAAACACTTCAATTAATTTGTGATGTTTTAGAAGTTAATGTTGAAGATATACTTTCAAGAGATCATCAAAGATATCATAAACGAATTGGTACCAAAATTATCAATTACTTCTTCTTAATTGTTATAAACATGATTCTAATGGGCATATTTGGATATCTAACTTTAGATTCAAATGCCAATCCAAATAGTGTTTTTGCAGCCTTTTTATTAAGTTTTTTAATTCATTTTTTTATTGTCATTTTTACTAAAAAAATGAACGGTTTTGAACGCCTACTTAAGTTTGGCTCAGGCTATCTCGTTTATTTCATTATCGTTATTCTTAGTTTTGGATTTCCCAAAGGTTTTGTTTCAGGCCTCTTCCCTTGCCTTCTCATTGGTTTAGCTATCTTAAATTTCGGACACCATTTTTTTAAAAGTAAATTTTAAAAATTTATAATTAGATTCAGTCACAGAGTAATTTAATGACTCTCATACCTTGTGTGAGATATTTTGTATATTTCATGAAAACAAAATTTAACATCATGAAAACCAACATCACAACATTATTTTTACTCCTATTTGGAACAGCTCTTTTTGCGCAAAGCTCAAAAGTTTTACCAAAAGAAGTACAAATCAAAATGGCTTTACAAGTTGCTCCTGAAGAAAGCCAAGCCAATGCAACTGTATATGGCTATGATCAAAAAGGCGAACTTATTCTTCTAAAAAAAGGGACAAACAACTTGATCTGCCTAGCTGATAACCCAAACAAAGAAGGCGTTAAAATTGATTGCTATAGCACGAAACTTGAACCTTTTATGTCACGAGGACGTGACCTCAAAAATGAAGGTAAAAGCGTCACAGAAATAAGAGATATCAGAAAAAAAGAAGTTGAAGCTGGCAAACTTCAAATGCCTGACGAACCAAGCATGCTTTATGTTTTTACTGGTGATGATAAAAATCTTAATCCTGAAACTGGACATCTTAAAGATGGTAAATTCAGATATGTGATTTACATTCCTTATGCCACTGTTGAAGAAACAGGAATTCCTGCAAAACCGCATGCACCTGGCATGCCATGGTTGATGGATCCTGGAACTCATAGAGCTCACATTATGGTTTCTACGCCACATTAATTTCAAGGATTTAATCGGATAAGCTTATCCTTTATCATTCAAAAAGCTTAAATTTGATAGAAAAATAAAGCTATGAAGAAAGATATCACACATCTTGATGACGTGAAGCTTCTTGTGGATTCGTTTTATACAAAAATTCGTAATGACGGACTTTTGGCCAATATTTTTAATGAAATTATTCAGGATAATTGGCCAAAACATCTTGAGAAAATGTATCAGTTTTGGCAAACAGTTTTATTAGATGAACATACTTATTATGGTGCACCCTTTAGACCTCACGCCCATTTGCCTGTTGATAAAAGACATTTTGAAAGATGGTTGAGTTTGTTTGAAGAAACTCTTGATGAACATTTCAAGGGTGAGATAGCTGAAGAAGCGCGATGGAGAGCCAATAAAATGGCACAGATGTTTTTATTTAAAATAGAGCACCATAGACAGAATAATTCAAATCCTTTAGTTTGATGAAAAGAATTATCTTAAAAAGAGTTTACGATGATGCCAGTCAAAATGATGGCTATCGCATGCTCATTGATAGAGTTTGGCCACGTGGCGTGAGTAAAGAAGATGCAAATCTAGATGAGTGGAATAAAGAAATTGCACCATCTACAGATTTGAGAAAGTGGTTTGACCACGATGATGAAAAGTTTGATGAGTTTAAAGTGAAGTACAAAAAAGAACTCAAAGAAAATTCAGAAGATGTTAAACGCATCAACAAAATTAGGAAAGATCATCAACTCTGTTTATTGTTTGGCGCCAAAAATGAAGAATCTAATCAAGCTGTTGTTCTTAAAGAGTACTTAGAAAATAATTAATTATGGAAAATAGAAAATCATACGACACTGTCTCTGAAGCAATGAACGATTTAATGAAGCGTGGCTATACAACAGACTTTAGTTTAAAAGCAGCTGAAGATTGCATCGTTTGTAATAAACAAAACTTAAGCTTATCTGCAGATGAATTTACAATAGATGAAATCTATCGTTTCGAAGGTGAAACTGATCCTGGTGACCAAATGATACTTTACGCCATCAGCTCTGATGAGCATAAGGTGAAAGGAATGATTCTCAATGCTTACGGTATTTATGCAGATAGCGAAAAATCAAAAATTGTCAAAGAACTAGAAAAACATCTTTAATTTTAAATAGCATGTCAAAACCAAAACCTATTAAAAGGCATAGCGCCCTTATTCCTTTTAGCAGAGAACACCACCACAGCTTACTATTAGGCTGGAAAATCAAAATGGGATTTTCAAAAGATATCGCACCAGAACGCATCAAGAAATATACTGATTGGTTTTTTAAAAATCATATTTTAGAACATTTCGAAGAAGAAGAAAAGTACATCTTTCCAATTTTAGGAAATAACCATCCAATGGTTAAGAAGGCGCTCGCCGACCATCAGCGATTGATTTCTCTATTTAATGAAAAAGAGAACATTGAAGCTTCTTTAAAAAGCATTAAAGAAGAACTCGAAGCGCATATACGTTACGAAGAACGTGAATTGTTTAAAGCCATCCAATCGGATGCAACTCCAGAAGAACTTCAGAAAATAGAAGATATACACAACGAGATTAAATTTGAAGAGAATACCACTGATCAGTTTTGGTTGTAAATCATCAATCGTCATTATATCATGAAAATTGTATTGTTTCTCAATAAAGATATGCATGCAAATATTGCATATCAGTTATTAAAACCCGAACTTTTAAAACATCAAGTTCAAATTTATTACACTGATCAAGTTGGTCACTCTTCTAAAAGATCTGAAATACTTCAACAAATTGAATACTTAGAAAAAGAAAGGTTTTTTAATGAAGTAACATCACAGCATTCGTGTTCAAATTTTGAATTTTTAGATGATTCTTTTAAAAGCTTCCCATTTAAGAAAGCTCAAAAAGTCAATTCAAAAGAGTTTGTTGATTTCATGAGAAAAGAGCAGCCTGACATATTCATTTCAATACGATTTGGTCAAATTTTCAAAGATGACATCATAGCCATTCCTAAGCATGGTTTACTTAACCTTCACTCTGGAATTCTTCCTCACTACAGAGGTATCATGGCAACTTTACACGCTTTAATTGATCGGAATGACGAAATCGGATGCACCTTACATAAAATAACAGATTCAGGTATAGATACAGGAGAGATTATCAGTCAATCTTCTTTAAAGACGAACACAAACAAATCCCTCTTGTGGCATATCGCAAATATTTACAGTGGTGGAACAGATCTCATAATTCAGGCTTTAAAGCAAATTAAAAATAATTCATTTATAAAAACTCAGCGTCAAAACCTTGACGAAGGTTCTTATTTTTCCTCACCAACATCAAATGATTTTTTAAACCTAAAGGAGTCTGGTTTTGATTTATATAGTGAAAAAGATTACCAAGAAATTATTGAAACTTTTGTTTCTAATTAGGCTTTTTCACAAGTTGTTTCAGCATAATAATAAAGATGCCGATAACAAGCAAAAAGCTTGCAATAAACAACAATATGTATTGAGGTATCGAAAAGTCTAAATTAAAAATAAACGAAATAGGTCTCCAAAATATCAAAGCTTCGGTTAAAAGAAAACCTAAAGCATAGAAATAGATGACTGCTTTATTGATTTTTATGAGTTTAAAATAACTCAACAAAACGAAAAGACTCAGCGTGATGACGCCTAAAAATGTCCAGTGTAAAAAACCAATTGTCAGGTTTTTATAATTTGTAATTAAATCAGCAACAGGTTTGAACCCTGCAAAAAACTGCATGATAAATTTAATCAGTAAAAGAATTGATATCCATTTAAGAAGAGTAAATTCTAAATGAGAAAATATTTTTTTGACTTTTGTTTTTAAGTCAGGTATGGCTTCTTTGACGTAAAATAAACTCACCAATTGCAAAGCTCCTCCTGCTATTGATATTAAATAAAAAATTCCGTGAGGTTCAACAAATAAGATTGATAAGAAAAAAGTGAAAATTAGTCCTGAGTTAAAATACATCAGAAAAACTTTGATTGATTTTTTCTCTATCAAAATACCTTTGTTTTCTAGGATATACATAAATATGCCTATCAAACCTAAAATAATCCAAGCGTTGTACTGAAAGTGTAAATAAAAATAAATAGCAATACGATACCACACTGATCCTGATCCCAAAGTTGCCATCACTCCGCCAACTGCCCACGGTCCAATACTAGAAATTAGCATATAGATTAAAGCGTATTTGAGGATGCGATAAGAATGGAGTTGTCTTGTTTGCTTAGATGCATGCTTTATAAAGAACCAATAAAACCAATAGCTTGCAAATAAAAACAAAGTTGAAAATGTGATTGAAATTGCAGCATAGCCCTGAAACGGAAAACTGCACAACATACCAACAACAGTAATTAAGGTAAAAACAAAAATACCATTGTATTGCTTTTTATTTTTTTTAGTGTCAAAAAAACACAAACGAATCAAAACAAGCATTGCTAAATAAACCCACCCCATCAAAGCAACATGGGAGTGCGCATGAAGAAAATATTTAAAATCAACCTCAACATCAGCGATAAACAAGAAACGTAAAAACAAACCGATAAGCGCTGCAATTAAGAAAAAACTTAAGGCTATATTGGTTTGTTTTTTAAGAGATAAATTCACTTAGAAGTCCTTTTTCTTAGATTTTCTATAAATATTAAAAACTGGTAATACAACCCAAATTAATAAAGCGCCTAAAGCGGAGAACAAACCTGTATTTGTTCCGAAAAACTGCTTAAAAATTGCACCTGTATAACCTAATAATGCTGCAATATCCAACTTTAATAAAATTAAAATTCTCGATAAATCAATTGGGTTTAACATCGTAGCAATTAATGAAAATTTATCCAAAGGATAAGTATCAAATATCACTAAAAACATCAAAAATAAGCCATCATAAATCACAGCCATAAATAACCACATCAAAATGGCGTAACTAAAGCCTTTAATCTTATTCTCATTATATAATGCAATATTAAAAGCAATGGCTGTAAAAGCTAATGTTAGCAGAGCTCCAGTTACAAGCAATAAACTAAAATCGAAAATAGCTGATGATTGAAATAAGCCATAAAATACAAATGGTAAACCTAAACCAATCACTAAGCTCATCACAAGTGAAAGAGAAACGCCAAGATATTGACCTATGAAAATTGATGATCTTTTAATGGGTTGCGCCAGTAAGAGTTCTGTAAATTCTTTGGAATCATAATAATACATCACGCCAAATATGGTTCCTATCAGCGGAACTAAAATGATAATGACATTCATTAATGTGATCACGGCTTTTGATAAATCTTCATTTAAGAAAAGTAACACAAAGCCTAAAAGCAAGTAGAAGAGTAAATACACGTAACTCCATCGGCTTCTAATCAAATCAAAAAAACTGTATTTTAATATCTTAAGCATGGTCTTTCATTAAAAGGTTAGCAATGGCATGTTCAAAATCTGCTTCTCCTGTTTTCTCACGGAGTTCTTGAAGATTTCCTTTGAAATAGATTTTTCCTTCAAGGATAAAAACAATTTCGTCTGAAATTTCTTCTACGAAACTCATAATATGAGAAGTCACTAAAACGGTTTTTCCTTTCTCTTTTTCTTTCTTAATTAAATTCTTTAAGTGAATTAAAGCAACAGGATCTAGACCAGTTGTAGGTTCATCAAGAATGACAATTTGACTATTAAACATAAATGTCAAAACAATATTCACTTTTTGCTTGGTTCCGCCTGAAAGGTTATTTAATTTTTTATTGAGAAAAGGTTCTAGCTTAAAAACCTTGATCAATTCATCATACTCTGCGTTGACACCTCTCAAATCTTTAATCATCTTGATCAATTCCTTAACGCCTAAATTACTCGGAAAATTAGCAATTTGAGGTAAATAATCTATATCAGCTCTGTACTCTCCATTCTGTTGAGTTTCTTTTCCTTTAATAAAAATTTTGCCTTTATCAGGGACTACCATTCCTAATATAGATTTGATCAGAGTCGTTTTTCCTGATCCATTTGGCCCTAATACTGCGAAAATACCTTTTTCTGGAATCTCTAAATCGACGCCTTTGAGGACTTCATTTTTACCAAATTTTTTATGTAGGTTATCTATCTTAATCATTATATTTTCGGATTAAAGGTTCTTCATCCAAGAGATTATCGGGTGTAAAAACTGGTGATACTTTTTCAGAGAAATCAATAATATCAACAAAAAGACTTCTCATTAATATAATCGCTTCTGGAATTTGATTAACAACGTAGCTAAAGAGTTTCACAGGTCTGTAAGGCACATCGCCATAACCATCTTCATCTAAATCGTAACCTGTGTATTCACTCCAATAATTTCGATGAAATCGGTTAGAATTTAATCGGCTATTAAAACTGACATCAAAAGAGTTATACAGAAAATTATTGAGTGTAAAAATGTTATCGTAACAAGCACCCAATACTTTAATTGCTGTTCCGTTGTCCTTAAAATCGTTCTTGGTGTATGTAATTCTGTTTGAACCTTCAACATTAATTCCTGTCGTGTTTTCTTCAAAAATATTATGCTCAATCGTAGCATCATTAATTTCTTTTAAAAGAAGTCCGTAGGCTGCTGTTCCCCAGTTATATTTAAATTCATTATTGATCATTTCAATTCTTTTAGAAAACATCACAGCGACGCCAGCGCCATTATTTTCAAAAATATTGTCGCGATAAACATCATCATTCGAGAACATAAAATGCAGGCCATATCTTAAATTATCGATGCTTTTATTATTAGAAATAACACAATCATCAGCAAATTCTAAATAAATACCATCTCTCACTTTTTGAATGAGATTGTCTTCAATTTTTACATTTTTAGAATACCATAAATGTATGCCGTTTCCTGAATTGTGTTCATTAACTGCATCGCCAAGGATGTTGTTATTCCTGATTGTTCCGTGATGTGATTTTTCTAAGTAAATGCCAAAGAAAATTTTTCTTAGCTCAAGATTTTGAATTAAAAAATTCTTTACTCGACTTAATCTTATCGCTGCAAAATCAGATGTGTAACTCGAACCTACGTTTATGAGTTTAAGGCCATCGATGGTTACAGAATCAGCAAAAACTTGAAAAATATCGCCTTTATCTTCTCCGTCAACCGTTGGTAAATTTTCACCAATGATTTTGACTGGCTTATCGACAATAATTTGATGTTCTTTATAAACACCTTTTTTCACAATAATTTTATCTCCAGGTTTGGCTTTAGAAATCGCATCAGAAATCGATGTGACTTCGCAAGTATTGCACACTTCAATTTTCTGAGCATGACTTGATAGACTTGTCAAAAAAGCAATGCTCAGAAAAGAAGTGATTTTAAATAAAAATTTGATAGACATATAATCTAAAATAAATTGATGATTGTCAATGCGTTTAATTTAATTTGCTTGTTGCTTTAACAACTCTTCCCATGTATAAAGTTTTCCATCTTTATCAGCTTGAACTTTCTCAGCTTCAGCTTTTGAAGGAAATGCAGTGATAAATTCACCCATTGGACTTGGTATATTTTCACTAATTAAAAATGTTGCTTGCTCTGCTCTGATAAGTTCCTCTGGCTTGAGATAATGATTTGTATAAAACATATCAACTTTTTCTTTTGTCATATCGTCTTTGAAATTAATCATACATTCAACAGCATCAAATTTGTAAATCTTTCCTTTTTGAGTTACAATTTCGGCGCCATGAATTTTATCGACAATATTCATTCTACAAAAGTCGCATGCATCATCTCCATAAGCAATAGGTTTTTTCTCATTAGAACAACTGCTTAATGCAAAAACAATCAATAACGTGAAAACATTTTTCATAACTTATTTTTTATTTGTTTTTAAGCCAACTAAATAGGCAACAAAAGTTAAAAACATTCCTATAGTTAATAATATACCGCCTATTCCAGGGTAAGAAATCGCAGTAAAGTTAAGAATATCTCTTGAGCCTAAAAGTGGTGGTTTATAGCTAAATGGTGTTCCGTCAGCCTCTGTGACTTTGATGATTGCATTTGGATCAAGGTTTGAACCATAATCTGTCATCCAAGCATTAAAATCAAACATACCTAAGACTCCTAAAACTGTCATGAGGATCAACCAGTATAAGAACCAGTTATATGATATTTTCCCAATAAATCCTAAAAAACCAACAATAATTCCGAGAATCGCCATACCTCCAACAACAATTGGGAAGACACTAAACTCCCACATATCATTAGGTTTTGGTAAAGTTTGCATCCCGATGTAGTGGTTTAAACCATCAATATTCTGTAAATCAAACTCAGAAAAACCTTGAAGACCATTTAAGTGAATAAACATTCCTAATCCATCTGGATATTGCGGTGCTTCAAGTTCCACAATCCATAAAGGATAGATGAACAGGCTCAAAAGTAAAGCTGAACCGATGATCATAATTGTACTAGCCGTTTTCATACTTCTCTAGTTTAGTAAAAAAGGCGAGCAATGTGAATCGACTCGCCCTTTGATAATTAAAATTCAGTGATCAGGTGTTATTCTTCACCTAGAGACCAGCTTAACTCAATATCAGAATCTGCTGGAGAAACTCTTATATAACCTTGCATTTCTTGGTGAAGTGCAGAGCAGAAGTCAGTACAATAGAATGGCCATACACCCACTCTATCTGGCTCCCATGTCGTTGTTTTTGTTTGACCTGGCATAATTAATAACTCTGAGTTATTTTGCCCTATCATTGCAAATCCGTGAGGGACATCAAAGTCTTGCTCTAAGTTAGTGATATGGAAGTATACTTTGTCACCGACTTTGATTCCTTCTATATTATCTGGATTAAAGTGGCTACGAATTGTTGACATGTAAACATGAACTGTTTTACCATCTCTTACAACTTTTGTTTCACCTTCATTCTTCACAGCATAAGGATGTTCATTCTCGTCAAGTCTATAAATTTTTCTTGAGTTTGGCGCAACCTTATCTGCTTTAATCGCAGCTGCATAGTGAGGTTCACCGTGCGTTGGGAAGTCAGAAATTAACTCCATCTTATCTCCACTAATGTCATAAAGCTGTGCTGAATGCTCAAGTTCTGGACCCACTGGTAAGTAACGGTCTTTTGTAATCTTGTTCATAGCAAACATATATTTACCATCTGGTTCACGTGAGTTACCACCAGGAATTGTTAAGTGACCAACAGAATAATAAGTTGGTTTTCTATCTTTAATTTCCCATGTGCCTAGCTCCCATTTCACAACTTCAGAAGTAATAAAGAATGTTGTATAAGCATTACCTTTATCATCAAACTCTGTGTGTAGTGGTCCTAAACCTGGATTTTCAACAACACCAGCTAAAGTTTCATCAAAGTTTAAGATTGGAATACCGTAAGCTTCACCATCAAAACTTTCATTCTCAATCGCTTTAATCATTTTAGGGAATGAGTGAACAGTTAAGTTAGCTGACAATTTACCGTTACCAACGATGTATTGACCGTCAGGTGAAACATCACAACCGTGAGGTGATTTTGGTGTTGGTAAAAAGAATACTGCACCAGGAACGTCTGAAGGATTCACTATACGAACCTCTTTTTTCATTTCTGATTTTCCTTCATGTGTATAATGATCGTAAGTGTTATGCGCA
Organism: Psychroflexus sp. S27; assembly: GCF_002810405.1. Classification (NCBI taxonomy): domain Bacteria; kingdom Pseudomonadati; phylum Bacteroidota; class Flavobacteriia; order Flavobacteriales; family Flavobacteriaceae; genus Psychroflexus; species Psychroflexus sp. S27. The sequence goes on from NZ_NEXQ01000018.1 coordinate 25,414, forward strand.
TACTCTGCTGGCATCATTTCACCACCACCATTAGCAACATACTCTTCAATTTTCTTCCAGTTAACAGCAGCGATAAAATCTTTATCATTTTGAGAAGCATTTACTTCAAGTAAAGTGTTTGCTTCTTCAGTATTATATGTTGTAAAGAAGAACCATCCGTGAGATTGACCACGACCAGGGTGTGATAAATCATAGTTGAAACCTGGCATCATTAATTGGAAATTGATATCCATTCCACCAGTTTCTTGATCTACTTTGATGAATGATAAAGCCCCTTTAAATTTTCCTTTGTAGTCTTTAATACTGATGTCTTGTTGTGGGAAAGGAACTGAAAAACGTGTTCCTGCAACCACATATTCTGTATTTTCAGTGACAAAAGATGAACTGTGGTTACCAGCACTATTTGGCACCTCGATAACTTCAACAGTTTCAAAAGTTTCTAGATCAACACGTGCGATACGCGGTGTGTTGTTTTCGTTGACAAAAACCCAACGTCCATCAGTTACACCATCTGTTTGAGAAATATCAGGGTGGTGTAAATCTCCCCAAGGAATAAATCCATGTGAAGTGTTTAACATTGCTTTTGTTTCTTCAGAATAACCATACCCAGAAGTTGGGAATTGGCTAAAAACTGGGATTTCTTTAAACATTCTTCCTGAGGGTAAACCGTAAACCAATAGGTTACCGCTATAGCCTCCAGAAATAAATGCATAATAATCATCGTGCTCACCTGGAGCGACGTAAACTTGCTCAGCATGGCTCTTATTTAAAGCGCCATTGCTTCCGCTTTTTTTCTCTGATTTACCACAACTTACTGCGAAGAAAATTGATAGTAAACCGATTCCTAAATTTTTTAAGTTCATACTGTGTTAGGATTAAATTATGTTACTATAGTGTTCGGAAGTATTCTAATACAGATCTTGCTTCTTCCTCAGTAAGACCTTGATTTGCCATTGGCGAACCATTAAACTCCATTAATAAATCTTTAGCTAATGGATCTTTACGAACCATTTCTTCAGGATTTAAGATCATATTCATCACCCATTCAGGTGCACGTCTGTCTAAAATACCTGTTGGTGCTGGACCGATAAAACGTTTATCGATTTTATGACAAGCTGTACACATTTTGTCATATACTGCTTTACCGTTATCAGCCATCTCTTGATTGACATCATCAGCCAAGTCAACATTTTTAATTGGGCCTACACCTTTGTTATCAAGCACAACTCTTTCAGAGGCTTTTACCTTTTTAGTGTCTGACTTTTTACTTTCTTTTTTTGTTGTTTTTTTCAAACTTACTTTGTTGTCTTTTTCAGACTCTTTCTGAGGCTCACCACCACAGTTAACAAGGAAGATTGAAAGCATCAATACAAATGCTAAATTCAAATAATTCTTCATGTTTTTGATTTTTAGATTAAACACAGTACAAACTTAAAAACATTAATCTAGGTAAAATATGACAAAAGTCATAATTAAGACTAATAAGTCCTGATTAAATATTATATATTTGCAATGTAAATAAATTAGCTATGTTTTCAAAAGCCTGTGAGTATGGAATTAAAGCTGCTGTGTTTATCGCTCAAAAGAGTTTGCTAAACCAGAGAACTAGTCTTGGAGAAATCTCAGATGAAATAAATAGCCCGAGAGCCTTCACAGCTAAAGTATTACAGATTTTAGCACGTGAAAATATCATTAAAAGCATGCGAGGCGCTCATGGTGGTTTTTACGTTGAGGACAATGCTATCGAGAATGTAAAACTTTACAATATCGTTTTTGCCATTGATGGTGATAACATCTATAACGGATGTGCATTAGGTTTTAAAAAATGTGACGAAAATAAACCCTGCCCGATGCACTTTCAATTTAAATCGATTAGAGATAATCTCAAATCTGTTTTACATCAAACGAGCTTACATGATTTAGCTACAGATGTTGAAAGCGGCATCAGCTTCCTTAAAATTTAAAAAAACTTAATATAAACAACTAAAAAAAATTTAATTATAATTCGGACAATTTTATCTTAAAATAAATATTATGACACAATTACTTCAAAAACAGATCGGCGAACTCGTCGCACAAGACTATAGAACTGCGGCAATCTTTTCAAATTACGGCATAGATTTCTGCTGTAAAGGAAACAGACAAATTGATGAAGTTTGCACCAAAAAGAAAATCAATGCAGAGCAAATAGAAGCTGAACTTGATGCTATTTTAAATGCTAAATCTACTGGAGAGCCTGACTTCAAACAATGGCCACTGGATTTGTTAGCTGATTATGTTGAGAAAACGCATCACAGATATGTCGAAAGTAAATCACAACCTTTGCTTCAGTTTTTAGACAAACTTTGTAAAGTTCATGGTGAAAGACATCCTGAGCTTTTCAAAATCAATACTGCTTTTAAAGAATTAGCACAAGAACTGGCTTCACACATGAAGAAAGAAGAACTCATCCTCTTCCCTTTTATCAAAAAATTAGTTCAGGCTGAATTGACAAGTAAAGAAATTGAACAGCCTCACTTTGGAAGTGTAGAAAACCCAATTGACATGATGGAGCACGAACATGAAACTGCTGGGAATTTACTGCGTATCATCGAAAAAGAAACAAGCAGTTACCAACCACCAGCTGATGCTTGTAATACATATCGCGTGACTTATGCGATGCTTAAAGAATTTGAAGAGGATTTACATAAACATATCCATCTTGAAAATAACATTTTGTTTCCTAAATCTATTCAATTAGAAAAAAGACTTAATGTTAGTGTTTGATTGATTTGTGGATAACACCACAATGATCATTTGTTTTATTGTTTGTCGCCTTACTGGTTTTCATGAGCTGGTAAGGCGTTTTTATTGTCCTAAAAAAGATTAGTAAAATCTTAATAACTAAAGCAAGTATTGCTCAATAGATTTAAATAATTTTAGTGAAAATTAAAACAAAATTAAAATGGCAAAAATCACATCAATAGGGACAAACCAAAAATACAAGGTTGATATTAAATCAGAAACTGGACACCATATCATTTCAGATGAACCCAAAGATCTCGATGGCGGAAACTTGGGCATGATGCCAACAGAACTTCTAATCTCAGCGCTTGCGGGATGCACTGGTGCAACACTAAGAATGTATGCCGATAGAAAAGAATGGCCATTGGAAGATGTCCACACCGATATTGAGTTAATTGAAAATAAATTTAAAGATGCCCGCATTATTAAAACATTGCGAGTCACAGGTGATCTCGATGAAAAGCAACGCCAAAGATTATATCAAATCGCAGACAAATGCCCAGTACATAAAATGCTTGCAAGTGGTTTAGAGATTGAAACAATTACAAAATAAGTAAGTCTTATCGATTTGTAACTTATGTCACAGATGTACTCACAGATTAAGTATATTATTGTGACATGATAAAGAACAATGCGACTATAAAAATAATGACAGCTCAACTCATTTTAATGAGTTTGATGCTTATTTTTTCGCATTGTTCTCTTCGTCACACCATAGAGGCTAATCTCAATCTTGATAAATCTAATGCCTCAAGTCAACTCAAAATACAAAAAACACAAGCTCAAAAGTGCTGCCGAGTTGATTTTAACAAAACAAGAGTTACAAAATCTAAGCCTTATAATCATCAGCAATTTCTTTTTGCAGGCGTACACACTGATTTATCTTTTCAAAAACCTCTTATCATCAAACTTCCTTTGGTTATTATTGACCGAGAAGTTCCCAAATTACAAGCAGTTCCGCTTTATATTCTGTACCAAAATATGCGATGTTTTATCAGTTAACTTTTATTTAAAAGATCAAAAAACTGAATTCATGATGTTATGAGTATAGCATCATTTTAAAAAACATATTTATTTTAAATATAAACAATAATGAAACGTATTTTATTTATGGGTCTAATAGTAGGCCTGACAATATCTTGTACAACAAAAGCTAATGAAGTACAAGAAAAAGAATCCGATAAGCTAGAAAACGATACGCTTACAATATTACAAACAGCAGATATTCACGGACAAATCTTCCCTCATGACGAATTGTTTTGGGAGGATGGTAAAATTAAATTTAAACGCCTAGGAGGTTTAGCACATATGAAAACTCTTTTTGAAACTGAACGCCAAAAAAACCCAGATGGAACATTAATTCTCGATGGCGGTGATCTGATCCAGGGGAGCGCAGTCGCTGCTTTATCAAAAGGTTCAGCCTTCTCTCCTATCATTAAAAACATGAATTATGACTTTCTCATTCCTGGGAACTGGGAAGTTGTTTATGGTAAGAAAACGATGTTAGATGTCCTTAATGCATACGAAACTCCTGTTGTTGCCGCTAATATGTATGATGACAAAACTGAAGAACATTTATTCCCTCCATACTTTATCAAAGAGATGAAAGGAAAGAAAATAGGGTTTATTTCATACAACGATCCTGAAATTCCTGTCAGACAAAACCCTTCTTTTAGTAAAGGAATTAGATTTAATAAAATTCATGATAATTTACAAATCTTAATCGATAAGCTTAAAGATGAAGAGGGTGTTGATGTTCTTTTTGTTGTTTCCCATATCGGAATTAGTAAACAATATAATTTAGCCAATCATCCAAGTTTTGAAAGAGTAGATTATATCCTTGGGAATGATACACACGAGCGTATCCGCCAACCTTTAAAAGGAGAATATTCTAAAATTACAGAACCAGGTGCTTTTGCTTCATTTGTAGGAAAGTTAGAGTTAATCTTTGATGGTAATGAAATCGTTAAAGAAAACTATGAGTTGATGGAAGTTGACCCTAAAAAATATCCTGCTGATAAAGAATTAGCTCAAATTATTGATAAAGCTGTTGAGCCTTACCATAAAGAAATCAATGAAGTTCTAGGCTACACAACAACACCTCTCTACCGTTACTTTGTTGTTGAAAATCCCATGGACAATTTTATTACCGATGCAATGCGAGAAAAAACTGGTGTAGACATCTCTTTTTCAAATGGTTTTCGTTTTAGCCCACCACTCGATCCAAGTCAATATAAAAATGGTAAAGCAGAGATTACAAGAGCTTACTTATGGAACATGCTGCCTGTTAATGAATATGTCAAAACAGGTAAAGCAACTGGAAAACAAATAAACGATTGGCTTGAGCAAGAGCTACACAACGTTTTTGCCAAGAATCCTGAAGAACGATTCGGAGGTTGGCTAGTTCGTTTTTCTGGTATGGAACTCAAATTTAATGCACAAAAACAAAAAGGAGAACGCATTGTCTCAATCACTGTTGGTGGTGAACCTCTCAGACTAGATAAAGAATATAGTATTTCAGCTTGTCGTCGCGAAGGAGAGCCTGATCATATGATGTGCCGTATGCCAAATGCTATTGATCCTGAAATCCATGACTATACTGTTCATGATGTCTTGGCTGAGTACCTCAAAGAAAATGAAAATATTGCTCCAGAAATTGATGGGCGTGCTAAGGCTCTTGATTTAGGTGAGAATGTTCTTTCTCAACTGCCAGGAACGAATTATCAATTCCATTAATTAAAAATATAAAAATGTTAAAATCTAGTAAAATTGAAGTCAGCCAACTTTCTATTGTGCTCCTAAGAATGATGCTCAGTTTAATTTTTATCGTTGCCAGCATAAGTCATCTACTTCAACTCGAGAAAACTGTAGGTCGCATTGAATCTGCAAAATTTGGAATGATTGGCAACTTGATGGGACCGCCAGAAGTTGCTGTAATCACCTCGGGAATCATTATGTTAATAGCGGGTTTAGCTTTATTGATTGGTTTCAAAACCAAATTAGCAGCCATCGCTTTAATTATCGTTTTAATTCCGATTACCTTGACAATTCAAATTGGACAAGTCAGCAGTTTAGGGCCTCTTTTTAAAAATGTAGCCATTTTAGGAGGACTTTTAATTTTCGCTTTAAATAATTTTTCAAAACAAAAATCATAAAACAATGAAACATTTAATTTTAATAACAATCGCTTTTTTTAGTTTTTTAGGAACTCAAAACCTATTAGCTCAAAAAACTTCACATCTTCCGCATAATGAAAAAGAGAACTATATCGTTTTAACAAGAAAAGTTCCCCAACTCAAACCTATCATTTATGCTGCAAAAGATTTAGCTATGCAAGATGGAAACACTTTTGGTGAGTTCCACGTCGTGATTTGCGGAAAAACAATTTTAGAAACTAAAGATCATGTACAAATGAAAAGCTATTTAGATTTAGCGAAGAATTATAACGTCAAAATATTTGCTTGTGGTTTTTCTATGAAAAAATTTGGTGTGAAAGCTTCAGAGTTACCTCAAGAAATGGAAATTGTCGAAAACGGGATTCTCTATAATTTCCAACTCCAAAAGAAAGGTTTTAAAAGTATTACATTATAGATTAAGTTTATTAGAAGAGTTGACTTTTAAAAAAGTTAACTCTTCTAACTTTTAATACGATTTTAAGTCTAATTAAACCTTAAAACATTAATTTTAAACAACTTAAAAAACAAAAACATGACATATTATAAAAATAGAATTTTTAAAAACACAAGTGTTAAAGAACTACGACCAAAAGTTGAAGAAGCTATAAAGAGTCAAGGTTTTGGCGTTTTAACTGAAATTGATTTTCAAGCCACAATGAAGAAAAAACTTGATAAAGATTATCTACCACATCTCATTCTTGGTGCTTGCAGCCCTGAATATGCTGATAAAGTTGTCAGTTTAGAACCTCAAGTCAGTACGCTTCTCCCTTGCAATGTCACTTTAAGAGAGCTTGATAATGGCGATGTTGAAGTCGCAGCGATGGATCCGTCTGTTGCAATGCAAATGATCGAAAATGAAAAAGTCAACGCACATGCAAAAGAAGTAAGAGATAAACTTGAAAAAGTTTTAGAAGAAATCTAAAATTTACTCTGTAATTTATAAAAGCTCTGCTAATCGGAGCTTTTTTTTATGATTTGAGTTTACTAAAAACATCCCAAAGGCAAATGCCAACACTCACTGAAATATTGAAAGAATGTTTTGTACCTAACTGCGGAATCTCTAAAACGGTGTCGCTTTTATCAACAACTTCCTGTTGCACACCTTTCACTTCATTCCCAAAAACCAAAGCAATTTTTTGATCTTTTGCGGGTTGAAAATCATTGAGCATCACTGAATTTTCTGCCTGCTCCACAGAAACGATCTGATAATCTTTCAGCTCTTCAAGTGCCTCTAAAGTGGTTTCAAAATAACGCCAATTAACTGAATCAGTCGCACCCAAAGCCGTTTTTGTAATATCGCGATGTGGTGGCTGAGCTGTGATGCCACAAAGCATAATTTCTTCAACCAAGAAAGCATCTGAGGTTCTAAATACAGAACCGATATTGTTTAAACTTCTAATATTATCTAATACAACAGTTATCGGTGTTTTGTCTGTTTTTTTAAAATCATCAACGCTCAATCTGTTTAATTCGCTGTTCTTTAATTTTCTCATTTTCATCTGCTTCATTTTCGTATTAAGCTCGCTCAATTTTGTTTTTTATTACTTTAGAAATCTTATTTTAGCAAAAAAATAGATTTTGAGTAAAGCTGCAAAAGTAACACCTTTAATGAAGCAATATAACGCAATCAAGGAAAAATATCCTGATGCTATACTGCTCTTTCGTGTGGGTGATTTTTATGAAACATTTGGAGAAGATGCCATCAAAACAGCGCATATTCTCAACATCGTTTTGACCAACAGAAATAATGGAAATGAAAAACTTGAGTTGGCAGGCTTTCCGCATCATTCATTAAACACTTATTTACCAAAACTCGTCAGAGCTGGCGAACGTGTTGCCATTTGTGATCAGCTTGAAAATCCGAGTCAAACCAAAAAAATTGTCAAACGCGGTGTTACGGAATTAGTGACGCCTGGTGTTTCTTATAACGACGATGTTTTAAGCAGCAACTCTAATAACTTTTTAGCAGCGATTTTTTGGCGTAAAAATCATTACGGCATCGGGTTTCTAGATGTTTCTACTGGCGAATTTTTCGTCGCTGAAGGTGATAAAGCTTATATGGAAAAGCTAATTCAAAACTTTCAGCCAAGCGAAATTTTAGTTTCTAAAAAACTTAAAAATACTTTTAAGGAAGAATTTGATCCGCATCTCAACACTTTCTTTTTAGAAGATTGGGTTTTCAAAATTGATTATACACAAGACATCCTCAATCAGCACTTTGAAACAAAATCATTAAAAGGATTTGGGATTGAAGATTTCTATGAAGCAAAAATCGCAGCAGGAACAATCATTCATTACCTCAATGAAACCCGAAATACTGATAAAAAACATATCAGCTCGATTGCAAGAATTGTCCGTGACGATTATGTCTGGATGGATAAATTTACCATTCGTAATCTTGAACTTTATCAAGGAAACACATCACAAGCCATCACCCTTTTAGATGTGATTGACAAAACTTCATCAGCCATGGGAAGCCGTTTATTAAAGAGATGGCTCGCCTTACCTTTAAAACAAAAATCAGCGATTGAAAGTCGACACGCGGTTGTTGATTATTTTAAGAATAAAACAGATTTACATCAAAATATTAAAAATCAACTTCAACAAATCAATGATCTTGAACGCTTGATTTCAAAAGTGGCCACCTTAAAAATTACACCACGTGAAGTTGTTCAACTCAAAAATTCGCTAAATGCTTTAGGCGAAATTAAAAAGCTTTTAGAAGAAAATAAACACGAGAGTTTAAATGCTATTTTAGATAATTTAAACCCTTGTGAAAGTTTAAAAAACACGATTAGCAAAGCCATTCAAGAAGATGCGCCTGTCAATATCATTAAAGGACAAGCGATTGCTCAAGGTTACTCTCAAGAATTGGATGAACTCAGAGATTTATCAAATTCTGGAAAAAAATATCTTGATGAAATGCTTAAACGTGAAACAGAAAAAACAGGAATTTCGAGCTTGAAAATTTCGAGTAATAATGTCTTTGGCTATTATATTGAAGTCAGAAACACGCACAAAGATAAAGTCCCTGAGGAATGGATTCGCAAGCAAACACTGGTGAACAGCGAACGATACATTACTGAGGAACTCAAGGAATATGAAGCCAAGATATTGGGTGCCGAGGAAAAAATACAAAGCTTAGAGCAGCAACTTTTTTCTGATTTAGTCATTGCGATGCAAGATTACATTAAAGTCATTCAGCAGAATGCTTTAACCATCGCACAATTGGATTGTTTAGCCAGTTTTTCAGAATTAGCAAGAACTGAAAACTACAGAAAACCAAGCTTAAATGATGGTTTAGCTATTTCTATTGAAGATGGACGTCACCCTGTGATTGAAAAACAATTACCACACGATGAAAGTTATATTAGCAACTCTATTTATTTGGACAATGCAAGTCAGCAAATCATCATGATTACTGGGCCAAACATGAGTGGTAAATCTGCAATTCTAAGACAAACAGCTTTGATTGTTTTATTAGCGCAAATCGGTTGTTTTGTTCCTGCAAAAGCTGCTAATATCGGAATTGTTGATAAAATTTTTACAAGAGTTGGCGCAAGTGATAATATTTCTCAAGGCGAATCCACCTTTATGGTAGAGATGAATGAAACGGCGAGTATTCTGAATAATATTTCTGAACGCAGTTTAGTCATTCTGGATGAAATCGGTCGTGGGACAAGTACTTATGACGGTATTTCGATAGCTTGGGCGATTAGCCAATATTTACATGAACATCCGCATCAGCCCAAAACTTTATTTGCGACGCATTACCATGAACTTAATGGAATGACATCACACTTTGAAAGAATCAAAAATTTCAATGTTTCTGTCAAAGAATTAAAAGACACTGTTCTCTTTCTTAGAAAATTAAAAGAAGGTGGCAGCGCACACAGTTTCGGAATTCATGTTGCCAAAATGGCTGGCATGCCTCAATATGTGATTTCAAAAGCGAATACGGTTTTAAAACGTTTAGAAGCCACACATGGACAAGATGAAATTGAAGAAAAGCTAGAACAACAAGCTGAACAAACAGATCAACTCAGTTTTTTTCAACTTGATGATCCTTTATTGGAACAGATCAGAGATGAGATATCAATATTAGATATTGACACGCTCACCCCAGTAGAAGCCTTGATGAAGCTGAATGAAATAAAAAGAATGATCAAACAAAAAGGCTAAGCGATTTTAAATCAATGAGATATAAAAAACTTCAAAAAAAAGCATCTTTTTTTCTTGAAAAAGTTTTGAAAACTCAATTAAAGCAGTAAATTTGCACCCGCAATAAAGTTCTTAAAAATACTGCGAAAGTAGCTCAGGGGTAGAGCATCACCTTGCCAAGGTGGGGGTCGCGGGTTCAAATCCCGTCTTTCGCTCAGACGCGCTCGGATGGTGGAATTGGTAGACACGTTGGACTTAAAATCCAATGACCATTGCGGTCGTGCGGGTTCAATTCCCGCTCCGAGTACTAGCCTCTTAATCAATGATTAAGAGGCTTTTTTATTTAAAAAAGTTTTGGTTTAAGAAGAGAAAATGTCTTGTGCTTATTTCTTCCATCTCATAAAAACTTTGATTGATTTTCAGTTTTGACTCATAATTTCTTCAGTTGATTCCCAAACATGTTCTTTTGCAAACTCTCCTAAATAACTGATATATTCACCATTTTTTGAAATCACAACATAACTTGAGCATGGTGGGTAATAGTGTTTAAAAAACGTTTTTTCAAATATACCTTCAGGATCCTTCGTCCATTTAAAAACCCTTTCATGTTTTTTTAAACCTTTATTATTTTTGCACTTATTACTTGAACTTAGAAACTTCTAATTAGAGATTCATCAACATTAAGTCCAGTTGTATTACATTTGTCTTTACGAGGATAGTATATCACCACAATTGGCTTGTTAGAATCAATCTTTCTATGTGTTGCATTCTCTAAAAGTGTTTGAAGCTCTTCCCTATTATTGATTTTCCCTCTCACTTCTCTTTTGATTAATTTTTTATGATTAACTGAGTCTCCAGGAATTTCTAAATATTTATATGTAGAAATTTGTTCCTTAAATTTAGATTTGCTGATTTCTGTATTGTTTTCATCAAAAAACCTACTAGAAGAGCAAGAAGAAAACAGAATTCCGATTAAAAATATAATAAATACCTTTTTCATAAAATTTATTGATTTACAGAAGTTTTATTAATTCATATTTTCAATAAATCTATACTAAATTAACAATAAATTAAAATATTTCATAATATATTATTTTTTTAAATCACACGACATCCTGTAGTTTTTCATCATTATTTATAAACAAAATAATAAATTAAATTATAAAACACATATTATCAGGTGTTTAATTTATTATTTTTTTGCTTTTAAAATATAAATCGTCTATCTTCAACAAACATATTAAACTCATGATTCTCATCAGATACTGATAAGTTATTTTATACTTATAAGATAATGACTCCATAGTGAGTCCATGTTGAGTCCATAAAAAGTCCATTATTTCATCATAAAACATGGACTCATCATGCATTTAAAATGCAAAGAATCTAAATAAAAGATAAGGATGAATTAAATTTAAATACTATAAATTATGGCATATCTTGACAAAAACAACATAATTAGGGGTGCATTGGGTAATGTTGTCTTTAGGCAATTAGATGATAAAAACGTCATACAAGCAAAACCTGAAAAATTAAAGCAAACAAAAGCTACAAAAGAATCAGCGACTGATTTTGGCACAGCTTCTACGACTGCTAAAAAACTGACTATAAGCCTTAAAAGCATCTATTTCAACCATCATGATAACAAGATGCATACGCGCTTAAGAAGCTGTATTCTAAATATTTTTAAAAAGAATATGACAACTTCAAGAGGTCAGAAAAGCCTTTGGATGAGTGACATTGAAACTCTAAATGGATTTGATTTTAATTTAACTAGTTTATTTTCTGATTATTTAAAATTAAATATAGGGGTTTCGATGAGTCATGATCATAAAATAAAAATACAAGTCGTTTCTTTAGATCCTAAAAAGTATATTAAATGGCCAGAAAGCATCTTTAAAGCTGAATTATGCTTTTTAATGAGCGTTTTTGGAAAAGATGACTTAAGAATTAAAAATCAAGAAGTTTTCAAAAAAGAAATATCATTTTTTAATTCTTCTGTAACAGCCTTAAATTACAGCTCTACTCCTATAACCTCAGATGCTTTAGTTATTGTTTCTGCTTGCTTACTCTTTTATAAAGAAGACTCACTTGTGAGCAGAATTCCAATCAATCATAAAAGCATGCACCCGGCTCAGATCATTAAAGTTATTAAAATAGAGTTAGCTACTTAAAACCTGACAAATAATTTGATTATTTATCATGACAAGCGGATTGATGATGCGCTTGGATGTAAGTGATACTTTCTTGGCAGAGCTGTTTTAATATTTGTAAATCTATATCTGTTAGTTTTTTGACATATATACAGGCTTTCCCCATTTTAAATTTCCCTAAATCTTTTAAAAGGGCTTTACTTTTTTCTGTATTAGCATAAACATAAAGTGATATTGCTGATTTACGGGGAGAAAAACCGAGGATAGGTGCCTCGCCCTCTCGACCGCTTTTGTATTTGTAATGATATTTACCAAATCCAACGATGGTGGCCCCCCACATTTTTGGTGGATGACAAGAAGATAATAATATCAAACTTTTTATTAATGCCAATATTTCTCATCCTGAACTTGATTCAGGATCTCTTTATCTTGATCTCGAACCTCAACCTCATCATGACGCCTTAGCTTCACTTGCCCATTCATCAGCATAGGTAACAACCAATCATGTACAGCAGCGAGTTTTTGGTTTTATTTTCTAGATTCCACGCTTAATCATTATAAACAAGATATTCAAATCATAAAATGAATTAAAATCAATACCCCCAATCATTATGCACCACGGGTAAACTATTCAATTCATCTCGGTGTAATCTCCATTTTGGCATAAACTTATTCATGTATTTAATAAATCTGTCATTGTGATTCCTTTCCAATAAGTGAACTAATTCATGAACAATAATATACTCCAAGCAAATTGGTGGTTTCTTAGCCAATTCAAGGTTTAACCAAATGCGCTTTTCTTTAATGTTACACGCTCCCCACTTGGTTTTCATTTGCTTTACGCCCCAATCATTGCATTTTACTCCAATAATACCTTCCCATTTTTCAATTAAAGCTGGAATAACTGCTTTCAGTTCTTTTCTGTACCATTCTTTCATTACTCTGGATTTTTCCTCAACCGTGGCCTTGGGTTTGATTCTTAAGTTAATGTACTTAGTACCTTTTAGTTCTACTTTAGCATACCCTTCCCGTTCTTCCAATTTCAAAAGGTAACGTTGCCCAAAATAATAATGACTTTCAGCAGAAACATAATCTCTCTTGGTTTCACGAGGTTGCGCTTGAAAGTTCTTTACATGTTTCTTGATCCAACCTAGCTTAGAAATGGCAAATAAGCGTATTACCTCTTCATCCGTTGTATTTGGTGAGGATATTGTTACCTTTCCATTTGGTGGGTGAACAGCTAAATGCATATTCTTGATGTTCTTACGAACAACATCAATCTCAATATTAGCTATCTCAATTTTCTCTTTGTTCAAACTAGTATTCATTTTGAGCTTTAATTATTTCCATTAACTCAAATGTTTTATCCTGATCTTTAAGTACAGAGAAAACAGCCAACATCAACTTCTTTTCTTTAATTCCACCATCCCTCCAACCATCGAGTTTATTGTCTTCAATCACTGAATGTAAAGTATTGGCAAGTCCTTCTTCTTGATTGAGATTATCATATAAGGCTTGTTTGGCTCTTGTATCAATAGATTGCGGATAACTATTGCTCTCACTTCGTCTTGATGCTTTTGCTGCCAACTCTTTGATTTCTTTCAAATAGGCTTCGTATGCTAAAGCTTCACTCTTTCGTAATTGAATGATTTCATCCAATAACTGAGATAATTTTTCATAATATTTTGGATTCGTTTGTGCTTCTTCATTGATCACTTTACGCACATTGTTTTCAATCGTTTCTGCAACCGCTTCTTGTTTTTTAGCTGCACCATATTCTTCTCGTGGTTCTTCTGCTAAATTGACAATTAAGTCTGTTAAAGATTCATTCTCAAAATCAGATAGCTTTTTACTTGAACTGGCATCAATATATCTATCCATTAATTGACGCATACCTGGTTCAAATCTTTTTAAATCTAGATGATCTCCACTCGCTCTTTTAATGATGTCTCTTAAGTCAGAGTAAAACTTGACTTCCTCTTTTATCTTTTCTGCTTGTGCATCGGAATAACCCAACCTATTCATTTCATTGGCTACATTCGAGTACGCCCTAATCAATGAAACGACAGCTTTGTATAGTGCAAGTCTTTTTTCTTCGTTAGATTTTAATTCATAAGAGTTTTCAGTATTTCCACAGAAATAGCGAATAAAATTGGGTTCTTCTTTTGGATGAACAGGTTCACAAATTGCACGTACGCTTTCTAAACTGGTTTCTAATCGATCTTTTGATTCTTCATGCCTGTCTTTCAACAAGCCTTGAACATCTGCTTCGTCAAATCCATCAAAAACTTCTGATGTGTAATCTTGAATCGATCTTTCTAAACTTTTAAATAAGTCTTTGTAATCAATAATGTATCCGTATTCTTTATCCTCCGAATCTACTCTGTTAACACGACAAATCGCTTGGAACAATCCATGATCTTGCATCTTCTTATCAATGTATAGATAAGTAGCAGATGGCGCATCAAATCCGGTCAGTAATTTATCCACTACAATTAAGAGCTTCATTTTGTTGGGCTCATTGATAAACTGAGATTTCGCTTCTTTCTCAAATTGCTCGGCTGATTTTCCATTGAGCATCTTCGTATAAACTTCATATTTCAACAAACGATCGGTCAAGCTTCCTTCTCCGGTTTCTTCTCCTTTAACATCAGCATGATGTGGTTCGTAAGAAGTGATAATGGCACATTCTTTAAAACCTGCCGACTGAAAAAGCTCATAATACTTACACGCTTGATATATACTTCCTGAAACCAGCATCGCATTTCCTTCTCCTGTATATAACCGTGGTTTCGTATCGAAATCATGCACAATATCATTCACGATTTTTGCCAATCTTGACTTAGAACCCAAAACTTTTTGCATGGTTCCCCATTTTCTTTTTAACTCAACTTTGGCAACATCCGTTAAGCCTTTGGTTTTGGTGTTAAACCATTCGTCAATCTTATCTTGGTCGGTTACAAACTGAGCTACATCTCTGGCTTCATAAAGTAAGTCTAGCACTACTCCATCTTCAACAGCTTCATCAAATTTATAAGGCGTTCCGATATAAGGGCCGAAAACTTCAATACTTTTCTGTTTGTCTTTTTTCAATAAAGGAGTTCCTGTAAATCCAATAAACATAGAATCGGGAAGTATCATTTTCATGGCATCATGCAGTTTTCCGCTTTGCGTTCTGTGACATTCATCCACAAAAACGAATATATCTCCTTTAGCCTTGAAATCTGATGCAATATTTGATTTAATTTCTTCAATAAAGCTATCAAAATCTCCTTCTTCTGATTTTCGTCCAAATTTATGAACAAGACTACCAATTAAGGAGTGTTTTTTTTCATTAAGCACTTGAATTAATCCTCTTCCGCTTTTGGTGCGCTTAATATGTTCATCGACACCCACAAAAAGCTTTTCTATTTGTTCATCTAGTTCTTCCCTATCGGTAATAATTAAAACACGGCTGTCTTTTACATTTTCACGGATCCATTTGGCGAGCCACACCATGACTAAACTTTTTCCTGAGCCTTGCGACATCCATATAATTCCATCCTGGCGGTTAATCACACTTTGCTGTGCCGCTTTTACTCCGAAATATTGATTGGGTCTGGCTAACTTCTTGGTGCCTTTGTCAAAAACAACAAAATCATTGATAAATTCGAGTATTCGTTCTTTATTACACAATTGTGCAACGTGCTTATCCAGAACATAATCATAATCTTTAGCTGAAATTTCTTTCCATTGGAGGTAATATTTTTCAGTTGTTTCAATGGTTCCATAACGTAAACCTTGCGAATCATTTCCCGCCATGACCAATTGCATGGTGGTAAAGAATTTCTCTATAAATTCCGGCTTTTGATTGTCTAAATTTTGTCGGATTCCTTCTTCAACACCAGATTTACTGCGTTTTAATTCAATAACACCTACTGCAATTCCATTGATATAAAGAACAATATCAGGACGCTTTTGATATTTTCCGTGAACAGTAACTTCTTCCGCAATCGCAAAATGATTGTTTTCAATATTTTTCCAATCAATTAACCAGACCGTTTCATTGGGTTTTCCTATTTCTTCTTTTACAGAAACCCCATAACGCAGCAGTTTGTACACCTTTTTATTGGCTTCATACAATCCTTCAGAAAGATTATTCACGGCTTGTGTTAAAGTGTGAATGGCTTTATTGGCTAAAACTTTAGAATAGCCTTGGTTTTGTGTTAAAAACTGAAACAGCAATTGTTCCTCAACTGGTTGGGTACGTTCTTGGTCTTGCCAATTACCGAGGTATTCATAACCCAATTCCGTTTGGAAAAGTTTTATGATGCGATCTTGGGATGTTCTTTCTGATTTACCGATTGTGTTCATAATTATTTTGTATTGATGGTTAGGTTTTTTTTAGAAAAATCTAACTGTAATCTTTCGATTTCTACGTTTTAACAAATATAACCTTATTTAAGAAAAGCACCTTAAAGCTTAATTAACAAACTCCTTATTTAAGAAAAACACCAAAAAGGTAAAATCTGTAACTATTCAGCCGAAAAGAGAACATTTTTATCTATGTCTATGAATATAGTCGACAAAAGAGTTCTCCGTCTTATGGTCATCTCTGGATCTTTTATTGGTCATTTTATGGTCATTTAAAAACAACTATAAACTCCCTAATACAAGAGGTTTAACCATTTTAAAGAATAGAAAAACAACAAATATGGTCTTTTTATGGTCTTTTTATGGTCTTTTTATGGTCTTTTCAATATTCCCTAACTCCCCACTCATACCAACCTCGTTTTCCCCTTAATTCACAATTCATAATTTACAATTCACAATTATACAAGTCCTATTTTCCATTCTTTTTATTTTTCGATGTTATTATAATTGATGCCAATAGCTTATTTATTTCTATTAAATCAGTTGTGATTGAATTAAATTGAATCTCTTCCATGTAACCAGATTGATGTAACAACTCCAACCAATAAATTGATTCATTGGCTTCTTTTTGAGCAATAGCTAATTTATGTATAAAATCAGCTCTACTTTCTGCATGCTCTGCTTCTCTGACCAAAGCACCAACAGCCGTTCCACTTCTGAGTAATTGCTTGCTTAATACATATTCCTTTTTCTCTGATTGTAAATACTGGAATAACTTCACAATCCGCAATGCAAAAGCAAAACTCTTATCTCTAATTACATTTGGTCTCTTTCCCATAATTCAAAAAATTCACAATTCATAATTCATAACTCACAATTCAACATTCACAATTCTAACCCTCCCCGTTAACAATTCCTGCATCATCCCTTGCTTTATCTCCTCGTATTTCTCCTTCTTTCTTTCTAAAGATTCAATCTCTAAATCCATGTCAGAAAGGATTTTAGCAATGGCTTTTTGTTCTTTGATTGTTTGCGGTATAACAATATTTAGTTTATTAAAGTTACTTTTAGATAAGTTATATCTAGTAGCCCCTTGCGCAAGTGATAAAAATAAATTCCTTCCAACATTTGAATTCATTAGATAAGAAAAGAATAATCCATCAATTCTAAACTCTTCCTTTATTCGAAAACCAAAACAAAAACTGTTGAGATATAGATCTTCGATATTTTCATTCAACAAAGCGCACATACCTACCTCTTCTGGTGTTTCTGAAGAAGTATTAAAAAATAAATCTCCTTTTCTAGCCTTATTCTGTTGTTCTCCAGTTTTAATATTTACCTTCTCTAAAATAGTCGTATCTATTATAGTGTTAAACATAACGTTCATAAAAGTAATGTAGTGGTAATTTCCACTCCCAAAATCCTTCTTAGACTTTCCAGATAAGCCTCCAAAAGTATTTCCAATTTTACCTAGCACTTTCTCAACCCATTCCCCACTAAATCCATCCAATCTTTTTCCTCCTTTTTGGGCCTGCCCTGAGCTTGTCGAATGGGGTGGCGTCAACAACTCCTGCATTGCGCCCTGTTTAATCGCTTTCTTTTTGGCAATTAAGGCATCCAAAGATTGGATTAATGCATCAACATCACTTAAAGCGGTGGCTATGGTTTTTTGTTCTTGGAGGGGAGGGAGTGGGATTGGCATTTCTGCAATCATTTCTCTTCTAACAGAATCAACAGAAGACTTCGCAGTCATTGACATTACTCTGTCAAAAAAATTATTTGAAAATTGAAAAAACAAATATTTCCCATTAACATCATGTCTATAATTGTATATGTTGTAAACTCTTTGGTGGAAATCAAACTTACCGTTTACATAATGAAATATTTTTCCAACACCAACGCCATCTCCAGAAGTTAGTATTGCTTCACCATCAAACGTATATTTATTAATTCTTTCAATAGTTGAAGACCTAACGAAAAATCGATACTTCCCATCTTGAACCTTATCTTGAGTGTCACTTCCTCCTGTAGTAATAGAAGCAATATCTTTAATTGATTCAACCTCCCAATCCTCAGGTATCAACCCCACTTCCGTTTGTTTAAAACCAGGTTTCATTTTAATTGTTGCTAATTCATTCATCTTGGTAGTTTTTATGATTGTCCATTAATTGGCGTTTAATTTCAAGTTCATGTTTTAGTTTTTGTTTAAGCAGTTTTAAATCAGGCAATTCAGTAAGATATTCGGCTACTTTAATTCCAGATTTTTCTAGTTGCAACAATTCTATTTGTTCTTTTCCTCCTTCTGCACAGAGTATTAACCCCAATGGTGTTTCTTCTCCTGCTTGCTTTTCATTTTTATCAAGCCAACGTAAATATAGCTCCATTTGACCTTTGTAGGCCGCTTTAAACTTTCCTAGTTTGAGCTCTATTGCTATGAGCCTTTTTAGTTTTCGATGGTAAAAAAGCAAGTCCAAATAAAAATCTTCTCCATCAATAATCATTCTTTTTTGGCGTTCCACAAATGAGAATCCGTTGCCTAATTCCATTATGAAATGCTCCAAAGAAACAATCAAACTGTCTTCCAGGCTTCTTTCGCTGTACATCCCTTTCAAGCCAGTAAAATCTAGGAAATATGGGCTTTTAAAAACTAAATCAGGAGTGATAGCTTCTCCTTTTCGCAGGCTTTCTAACTCGGTTTTAATGAGCTCATCTGGTTTATCGCTTATGGCAGTGCGCTCAAATAACATTCCGTCAATTTTTTCACGCAATGTTTTAACAGTCCAGCCTTCAGACTGACACATAACAGCATAGAATTCACGTTTTAATTCATCTTTAATTGGAATTAAAGCAATAAAATGCGTCCAACTCAATTGTCGTATTAGCGATACGACAATTTGTTCATCATGAAAAACTTGTGCGAACTGAATCATTCTTCTTAAGTTTTTCTCTTCAAAACTTTTACCAAAATCAATTGTCAATTGTCGTGCTAACGATACGACAATTTGCTTCCCATACTCAGCTCGCTCACCATCAAGAAGTTCATTGTTAATGCGCTCACCTATTTTCCAATACATCAAAGTAAGCGATGCATTAGCAGACTGTGCGAGTTGTGATTTGGCATTTGATACCAAACTACAAACATCAGCATACAATTGTTTTTCATTTTGATTTTCTAACTCCATACCCATCTGATTTTCTAATCATCAATTCCATACCCCTCATTTACTATCTGGTGCTTTATTGAACTGGTTGCAATTTACGACTGCAAAACTCTCTACTAATTGTCAATTAAAAACCAATCCCATTTTCTCAAGATGAGCAGCTACTTTGGCTTCCAGTTCTTCAGTTTTTGTTGCTAGTGTGCCCAATTTATTTTCATAGCGTTCTGCTAATTCTTTTACACGGGCTGTCAAACGTTGAGAAATCCCATCAATTTCAGCTTGAATGTCATTTTGGATAGCAATTAACCATTTGTCATCCACTACTAACGTTCTTACTTCCGCTTCTGTGAGTTTTTGAAATTGTTCGAGGGTCATTACATCCAATTCTTTTTCTTTGGCTTTGATGTCCTTTTTGAGCTTTGTTTCTGTGTTAAACAATTCTAGCACAGTTTTAGCGAGTTCTACCGCTTCCTTTTCATCGGCATCCGCTTTATTTTCTTTGATGAATTTATTTATGGTTGTCTTTGTAACATTCCCTTTGTCCGTTGTTGCTTCATTGAGCAATCCATCTTCTCCAGCGTGCTCTTCTTCGTGCTGTGAAATAGCAGCTTGGATATTTTCTAATGCAGCTTCCAATTCATCTATTTCATTCTTCTCGTTGGCTAAGAATTTTTGAATTACGAGTTCTTTCGGAATTAAATCACACGTCCAACCTTTATCAATTTCCTTCCCTTTCTTGTTCTTTTCAAGAATACGTTTCACTGTTGCTTTCCAACCTTCTTCAAGAATCAAATACGTATCATCCTTCATGGTCTCATTCCAATAATTCATTAAATACTGGTAAATATCATATTGACTAATCAAGGCTTTTCCTTCATATTGGTTGAGCAATGCCGTAGAAATATGTTTAATGAACTTTTTAGGAGCAGTATTGATATCTATTCCTTGTAAATCTTCATAGATTTCATTTTTCCAATCTTCAAATGCTTTCCCAATGCTCACACTGTAGGCGTCAAACTCTGGATGATTGTATATGGTCTCTTTAACCGCACTCGGTTCTACATTCAACTGCGCATAGCCTTCTCGTAAAGGAGAAAACAATTCTTTTCTCAATGTTGGATACACTTTCCAGAAACCTTGAAGTCCATCAATATCTTTTGTTGGAATTCCGCCATTCAAGTGCGCATCCAAATCTTGTATATCTTCTTCCTCTTGTGTATCAATATAACGCGGAATATTTAGATTAAACTCGTTTTCTTCAATCTCTTCAAATGGAACAAAACGCGCATATTTTTCTACTTCTTTTTGGTGGTTAAAAACATCTACAATTTTGTGTAAATCTTGTTCACGCAAACGATTTTTGTTTCCGTCTTTGATAAATCCTTTGGAAGAATCGATCATAAAGATTCCTTTGCGATCTTCAGCTTTTTCTTTGTCAATCACAATAATACACGCTGGAATTCCCGTTCCGTAGAACAAGTTGGCAGGCAATCCAATAATTCCTTTGATCCACTTGCGTTCAATAATATTTTGACGAATTTCCGCCTCCGCATTTCCTCTAAACAAAACACCGTGCGGTAAAATTATCGCTCCTTTTCCAGTGCTTTTTAAAGAAGCCAAGATGTGCAATAAGAAAGCATAGTCACCATTCTTTTCTGGTGGCACACCATATTCCGCAAAACGATTAAACTCATCGTCCATCGGTACAATTCCGCTGGTCCAGTTTTTTACTGAGAATGGAGGATTGGCTACTACAAAATCAAAACGCTTCAAGGAATCATCGTCTTCTTTAAATTGAGGATAAGCAATCGTATTTTTCCCTGCAATTTCTGCTTCTGGATAGCCGTGCAGCCACATATTCATAATGGCCAAACCACGAGTTGCAATATCTTTTTCCTGACCGTAAATCGTTAATCCATTTTGAGATTCTTCAGCAACTTTCATCAACAAAGATCCCGAACCACATGTTGGGTCATACGCTGTAAATGAAGGTTTATCTGCTTTATCCACGTCAATAACTCTTGCCAAAATTCGAGAAACTTCGGCTGGCGTATAAAATTGTCCTTTCGATTTTCCAGATTCCGTAGCAAAATGCTGCATCAAATATTCGTAGGCATCACCTAAAATATCATCATCTTCTGCCCTATTATTTTTAAAGTTGAGCGCCGGATTTTCAAAAATAGCAATCAACTTTGTGAGTCGATCCACTTTTTCTTGGTCGCTCCCAAGTTTATCATCATCATTAAAATCTGCCAATTCCATTGAACCTTCCAAGCCATTGGCTGCAAAAAGTGGTTTTAGGATTTCCTTATTGATGCGATCTCCAATATCTTTTTGACCTTTCAGTGCCACCATATCTTCAAAAGAAGCGCCTTTTGGCACTTCAATCAAGCTCATCGGATCACCTGCATTTTTATCGGATACATATTTCACAAACAACATCGTTAAGACGTAATCTTTGTATTGCGAGGCATCCATTCCACCTCTCAGTTCGTTACAACTCGCCCATAATGAGCTATATAATTCGGATTTTTTTATGGCCATTCTTATTAAGATTTTTAAATGATAAAACCAACCTATTTACATATATTTTATAAAGAGGTTATTGAAAGTTTAAAGATAAATAAAGCCTTCGCTTCAGCAAGAATTTACCTCTATAAAAAAGAAAAAGCCAAGCATATAAAACACTTGACTTTCCCTCATCTAACCCTAATCTTGACTTTTAAGTTTTATCACTTAAAAGTTATTTTTATAAAAAATTTAAATCACAATTAAGTTATAACCTAAAGCTTGAAGTTCAAACAAACGCACATGTGCATCTGGGACAACTTTAATATCATAAGGTAAATCTTCTTTAGAAATATCAAAATAATCTAAAGCGATTTGGCAGACAGTCACTTGAAGACCTTTAACTTCTTGTGCTTTGATGTAATCGTGAAGTTCAGTTCCTTTTTTTAAATCCTTCACAACAGCTCCCCAAATAACAACTTCAAATCGTTTCAGCTTAACGCCAGAATTCTGAAATTTCTGATACATGCCGTAAGCGCCTTTTAGACCACGTGCATTTGTAACACCCATCGCAAAATGATCTGATTTGTTTAAAATCTCAACTGTACTTTTCTCGATCCTGTCAGTTTGTGCTTGTAGCATCATCGGCATTGAAAGCATGAGGATAAATAAGAACATGAAGTTTTTAAAGCCTTTCATTTAGATCGTATTTAATATGAGTTATTCAATTTAACGACAAATTTAAGCATATCAAAACAAGTACAGTGTAACATAGGTTACTGAAGCTTTATATCATGCGCCGGCATTTTATTCAAAAAAAGTGATCAAAAGAAAAGTGAAGAAAAGTATGGAAACAAAAAAAGCCTTGAATTTCTTCAAGGCTTCTTGGGTGACAGGTGGGATTCGAACCCACGACCCTCGGATCCACAAACCGATACTCTAACCAACTGAGCTACAACCACCATTTTGCGAATGCAAATTTAATTAATTTTATGGTTTTACAAAATTTTTTTCATCAAATTAAATCAAAAATTGAATCAACTGCAGGATAACGTTCAACGGTAAATCCTTCTGCATGATCAACGCCAATCATACGTCCTAAATTTCGCGCTCTGTAAGTCACTGAGTCATAAAAATTTGAACTTGTAATCGGTGTTTCAGGTTCCTTGGAATTCGGATCAAAAAACTGTGTTTGATAAGCTTCAACCGAAGCTATTTTTTTTTGCATAAATCCTGAAATATCAACCACAACATCAGGTTCAATCTCTAACCATTGAATATAATGATAAACGATTTTTGGTCGCCAGGCTTCTTGATTTTCGCCATTAAACTCAGTTTCTATCTTTTTTAAACCGCTTAAAAAACAAGCATTGCTTACGAGCTCTCCTCCTTTTCCGTGGTCGATATGTCGATCTTTAATCGCATTACAAAAGACGATTTCAGGTTTGTAATGGCGTATGCGTTTGATGATTTCTAATTGGTGTTTTTCATCATTGATAAAAAAACCATCTCTAAATTTAAGATTTTCTCGTGCCGATAAATCTAATATGCCAGCAGCGGCTGTCGCTTCCTCATATCGGGTTTCTGCTGTGCCGCGAGTACCGAGTTCGCCTTGTGTTAAATCGACAACGCCCACTTTTTTACCGCGTGAAACTTCTTTAACAAGCGTTCCTGAGCAACTGAGTTCAACATCATCTGGGTGTGCTCCAAAAGCTAATATATCTAATTTCATTTGTTATTATTTTGCAATCTTTCTGATTTTATATCCAATAGCTGCAAAGATAAGTGTCATGATAGGACTCAAGTAGTTAAACATTGCATAAAAGAAATAATCAACAACTGGGACACCTAAAACTCCACTGTGGTATGCACCACAAGTATTCCAAGGAATTAAAACCGAAGTTACTGTCCCCGAATCTTCAAGCGTACGGCTGAGATTTTCAGGCGCTAAGCCTTTATCGCGATAAGCTTTGGCAAACATTTTACCAGGCACAACAATTGCCAAATATTGATCTGAAGCTGTGACGTTAAGAGTGACACAACTTAAAACTGTACTTGAAAAAAGTCCAAAAGTCGATTTAAACAAGCCTAGTAAAGCTTTACTAATGGCTTCAAGAGCGCCGATGGCATCCATAATTCCACCAAAAACCATCGCACAGATAATCAGCCAAATCGTACCAAGCATGCCTCCCATTCCGCCAGCTTCAAACAAATCTTTTAAAGTTTCATTCTCTGTTGGAATCACAATTCCTGTTGTAATTGAATCGATAATTCCACGATAAGCTGTGTGTACATCAAGTTGTTTTCCGCCACCGATCATTTGTACTAAATCTGGTTGAAAAATCAGGGCAAAAACAGCAGCCAAGAGTGTTCCGATTAATAAGGCAATTAAAGGCGGTGTTTTTTTAACAATCAGACCAATCACAACAACGGGAACTAAAAACAACCATGGTGACACTGTAAAAGAAGCTTTTATATCCGCTAAAATTTGGTCTGTTTCAATCACGCCAGAAGTCTCTCTGGTTAAACCGATAATAATAAATACAGCCAAAGTGACTAGTATTGTTGGCACAGTGGTAATCATCATATAACGGATATGTGTAAACAAATCTGTCCCTGCCATGGCTGGAGCTAAATTCGTTGTATCACTCATCGGTGATAATTTATCTCCAAAATAAGCGCCGGATAAAACGGCACCAGCCGTCATACTTAACGGAATATTAAGCGCTCCTGCAATACCTATTAAAGCAATACCAACAGTTGCTGAAGTTGTCCAACTAGAACCTGTAGCAATGGAAATCACAGCACAAATCACAACACAAGCGGCAAGGAATATGGTTGGGTTTAAAATTTGAAGTCCGTAATATATCATGGTTGGAATCACGCCACTAATCAGCCAAGTTCCGGCTAAAGCACCAACCATTAAAAGAATAAGAATCGGACCTGTGGTGGCTTTGATGTTTTTGGAAACCTCTTCCACCATATATTCAAAATCCACTTTATTAAAAGCGCCAACAATTGCTGCAACGGTCGCTCCCATTAATAAGATGAACTGGTTAGATCCGCCTAAAGAATCATCTCCATATATAAAAACATTATAGGCTAACATTAAAATTAATGCAATCACGGGTATAACAGCAGCAAGGATACTTAAGCTAGGCTTGTTTTGCTGTTCAGACTCATACATTTCGCTCATAAATATAAAATTGATTGTAATGTTACAATTTTGAATTAACAATTACAAAAAATGCTTTCAGAAGCTTTTAAGAAGATGTTGAATCGTCGCTTTGCAAGCTGGTTTTTATATAGATTCTATTGGTCGTTAATTATTATATGATTAATTTTGTTATCCAAATCTTACAAATAAAAAATATGGATTCTTTTGATGTAGTCGTCATCGGCTCAGGACCTGGTGGATATGTTGCAGCTATTCGTTGCGCACAATTAGGAATGAAAACTGCAATTATCGAAAAATATAGTGTCAAAGGCGGAACTTGCCTCAATGTAGGTTGTATTCCTTCAAAGGCCTTACTCGATTCTTCACATTACTATGAAAGTGCTGTGAAAGATTTTGATGAGCATGGAATTGATATCTCTGGTGATGTCAAAGTCAACATCAAAAATATGATGAAGAGAAAAAGTCAGGTTGTTGAGCAAACAACAAAAGGTATCGACTTTTTGATGGACAAAAACAACATCACTTCGTTTGAAGGTGTTGGCTCTTTTAAAGACAAAACCCATATCGAAATTAAAAATGATAAAGAAACTGTTGAAATTGAAGCTAAACACAGCATCATTGCAACAGGAAGTAAACCTTCTACTTTACCTTTTATAGAAATTGATAAAGAAAGAATCATCACATCAACTGAAATTTTATCTTTAGATGAAATCCCAAAACACCTTGTTGTAATTGGTGGTGGCGTGATTGGTTTAGAACTTGGTCAAGTTTATAAAAGATTAGGCGCTGATGTCACTGTTATTGAATATATGGACAGAATTATCCCAACGATGGATAAGGCACAAAGTAAGGAATTACAGAAAGTTTTGAAAAAACAAAAAGTCAAAATTAAAACTTCTCACAAAGTCAAATCGGTTGAGCGTAAAGGCGATGAAGTGATCATCAAAGCTGATGATAAAAAAGGAAAAGAAGTTGAGTTTAAAGCTGATTACTGCTTGGTTTCTGTTGGAAGAAAACCTTACACGGAAGGTCTAGGCCTTGACAATGTAGGTATTGAAACCAACGATAAAGGTCAGATTCCTGTTGATGGACAAAGAAAAACATCAGTAGATAATATCTATGCCATTGGTGATGTTGTTGAAGGTGCGATGTTGGCGCATAAAGCTGAAGAAGAAGGAAGCCTAGTTGCTGAAATCTTGGCTGGACAAAAACCACATATCGATTATAACCTTATCCCTGGCGTTGTTTATACATGGCCAGAAGTTGCTTCTGTTGGGAAAACTGAAGAGCAACTCAAAGAAGATAAAGTAGAGTATAAATCTGGTCAATTCCCGATGAGAGCTTTAGGCCGTTCGCGTGCAAGTGGCGATATTGATGGATTTGTCAAAATACTCACTGACAAAGAAACAGATGAAGTTTTAGGCGTCCATATGGTCGGTGCACGTGCTGCCGATTTAATTGCGGAAGCTGTCACAGCGATGGAATTTAGAGCAAGTGCAGAAGACATTGCACGCATGAGTCATGCACACCCAACTTACGCTGAAGCTGTAAAAGAAGCTGCAATGGCTGCCACTGGCGACCGTGCTATTCATGTATAAATTGATTTCAAAATAATTTTTATAAAAGGGATATTCGATAGTTTATCCTTTTTTTTATGAACTTTTTAGTAGCTTAAGTAATCATTAATATTATGTTTGTATCAAAATCTGATTAAAATTTATGGACAAAAAGACTTTGACATTTGAAGATGTCGCTGATTTAGACTTTACGACAATTATATGGATTGCCGCACCTTTGATGTTTTTATTAGTTGCGCTTGAATCCTATTTCAGCTATCGACAGAAGAAAAAGTTGTATGGTGGTAAAGATTTTATGGCCTCTCTTTCTATTGGCTTAGGAAACATTATTCTGAATGGTTTTATGAAATTTGGCGTATTTGCTGTTTTCTTATTTTTCTATAATATTTCACCATTTCGCATACCACAAACTTGGTGGTCGTATTTAATTTGTTTTATTGCATTAGACTTTATGCGTTATTGGTCACACAGACTCGCTCACGAGCAACGCTTCTGGTGGTCAACACATGTGGTGCATCACAATTCAGAATATTATAATTTATCGACTTCTTTCAGATTATCGTGGACACAAAACTTAAAGATTGTTTTCTTTTTGCCTGTTATTTTGATGGGCTTCCACCCTTTCGTATTCTTAGTGGTTCATCAGTTGGCTGTTTTATACCAATTTTGGATTCATACAGAATATATCAAAAAATTACCTAAACCTATCGAATATATTTTCACAACACCTTCTCACCACAGAGTTCATCATTCCAAAAATGAGAAGTATATCGATAAAAACTACGGATCAACATTGATTATATGGGACAGAATGTTTGGTACTTTTCAAGTTGAAGAAGAAAAACCAGAATATGGAATTACAATGCCTGTGGATACATATAATCCTCTTTATTTAATATTTCATGAGTGGATTGCTTTCTTTAAAGACATCTTTAGAGCTAAAAGTCTTAAAGAAGCCTGGACAACAATTATCGGCAGTCCAGTAGATTACCACAAAAGAGAAATGGCTAAAAAAGCAGATGCAGAAGTTGTTCCTGAGGAATAAGTTAAAACATCATATTTCATAGAAAAACGCATCAGGACATATCGACTTGATGTGTTTTTTATTTATCTATTTTAGGTTTTTAGTTTATCAACAGGTGATTGTAACAAGTTTGATAAAGCAATAAAAGTTGATAAATTTACATTTCACTAAATCTCATAACTATTAAAAATCATGAAAACAATTTTTAAGAAATCAAATGAACGCGGAACCTCTGATTTAGGCTGGTTAAAAAGTGCTCACAGTTTTAGCTTTTCAAATTATTTTGATCCTGAAAACATGAGTTTTGGAAGTTTAAGAGTTTTAAATGATGATGAAGTTGCACCACAAATGGGTTTTGGGAAGCATCCGCATGAGAATATGGAGATTATATCCATACCCTTAAAAGGAAGTTTGAAACATAAAGACACCATGGGCAACGAAGGTATTATTAAGGAAGGGGATGTACAAGTGATGAGTGCTGGCACAGGCATACAGCACAGCGAAGCCAATGCAAGCGAAACTAAGGAAGTTCATTTTTTACAAATTTGGATAATACCAAACAAGAAAAATGTTGAGCCATCTTACGCTCAAAAATCAATAGATAGCGACAAACTTCTTAATAGATTTGAAAAACTAGTCTCACCTTATTCAGACAAAGAAGGCTTAAGTATTTATCAAGATGCATGGTTGCATTTAGGACATTTCGATCAAAAAATGACTCAAGAATATTTATTGAATCAAAAATCAAATGGTGTCTTTATTTTTGCTTTAGAAGGACAAGCAAAAGTTGGCAGTTTCCATTTAGAAAGGCGTGATGCTTTAGGTGTTTGGGATTGTAAATCCATCGAGGTTGATTGTGATGAGAATTCTAAAATCTTGTTGATAGAAGTTCCAATGTCATAAACAATTTAACGCTTTTTAATTTTTTTTAATGCTTTCTTAAATAAGTTGCGAGTTTAATTTCATTAAATTGACTTCAAAATAAAGATTTATGGAAAAAGTACTTATTATAGGCGCTAATGGAAATACAGGTCGAATTTTATCAGAAATCATTTCTAAAAATGATTTTTATAAACCTGTCGCCATGGTCAGAAAAGAAAGTCAAAAAGAATTGTTTGAAAAGAAAGATATCAAAACTTGCCTCGGAGATTTAGAGCAAAATTTTAAATCCTGTTTTGAAGGGATTAATAAAGTTATTTTCGCAGCGGGTTCTGGCGGACACACAGGTGATGATAAAACTGAAGCCGTCGATAAAAAAGGTGCGATAAAAGCGATAGATTTCGCCAAAGAACACAGCATCAAAAAGTTTGTGATGCTCAGTTCAATGGGAACTGAGAGCCCAGAACAAGTTCCTGAATTAGAAACTTACCTAAAAGCTAAAAAAGCAGCTGATAAACATTTAATAGAGTCTGGCTTGAACTACTCAATATTAAGACCTGGTTCATTAAGTGACGAAAAAGGAACATCAAAAATTAAACTCACCGATCAGCCAGCGCAAGGCGAAACCATTCCTCGTGAAGATGTCGCACATGCTTTGATGTATTGTTTAAATGACAACCATGCAGACCGCAAAATTTTCAATTTTGTCTCTGGATCAAAAGATATATTAACCACAATCAAAAATCTGTAATTATGAAACCCGCATCTCACTGGAATGAAAGATATACATTGAAAAATTACGTCTACGGAAGTGAACCAAACGACTTTGTTAGAGAAATTCTACCAACATTACCTAAAGGAAAAATACTTTTCCCACTAGAAGGTGAAGGCCGAAATGCTTGCTATGCAGCACAAAACAATTTTATGGTTGATGCTTTTGATTATGCCGAACAAGGTAAACACAAGGCACTTCAACTCTGTGAGCGTAACAATGTGATGATTAATTATGAAGTATCATCTGCCGAAGATTTTGATTTTGGCGTTGAAAAATATGATGCTATTTTTTTAATTTTTGCACATCTAGCGCCCAAGGAACGCGTTGTAATGCACAAAAAAATTAGCAAAGCACTGAAAAAAGACGGCTATTTAGTGATGGAAGTTTTTCACCCTAAACAGATTGAAGATGCTTATAAATCTGGAGGACCAAAAACAGTCGATATGCTTTATGATGAAGCCATGTTGGTTGGTGATTTCAAAGATTTAGAAGTCATAAAGGCTGAAGAAAAAGAAATTGACCTCAATGAAGGTGATTTCCACGTCGGTAAAGCTTATGTAACAAGATTTATTGCAAGAAAATAATTTTTGGTTGATTGTGAAGAAGCTCAATTTTAATTAAAAGAATTGAGCTTTTTTTGTTTTAAATAAATAGCTTAAAGTAGAGTAATACTTAACTTTGCCGAAAAAAAAGTTGAACCGCATACAAACCCAAAAAGAAGAACTTTATAATGTCTTAACGCACGGTCTGGGACTGATATTTTCAGTGATTGGTTTCTGGTATTTACAGTTTCATATCGATCATCATTATCCCCTTGCGACTTATGCTGTTTGGATTTACAGCAGTAGCATGTTTTTGCTATTTCTTTCTTCAAGTTTATATCATTATGTCAGCAACTCTAGGCTCAAACAAGTCTTTCGAGTTTTTGACCACATCAGTATTTACCTTTTAATAGCAGGAACTTACACACCAATTGTTTTAACGGTTTTACAAGAATCAAAAGGTGAACTTTTATTTATTTTAGTGTGGACAATTGCAGCGATTGGAACGCTTTTAAAATTGTTTTTTACCGGCAGGTTTGAAAAAATATCACTTCTCCTCTACCTGATTATGGGCTGGTTGATTGTGATTGACATCAAGGCTGTTATAGAATTATTGAGCTTTTATCAATTGTTGTTTATCGCTTTAGGCGGATTTTTCTACACAGTTGGCGTTATATTTTATGCTAAAGAAAAATGGAAGTACAATCACGTTATCTGGCATGTTTTCGTGTTATTTGGTTGTTTTTTTCATTACTTAGCAGTTCTATCAATTCTTAAATAAAAAATCATGAAAAATATCTTGATGTTCATATTAGTTGCAACGCTATTGTCCTCTTGTACAAAAACAAAAAAGCAAGAGCAGAAAGAAGAAAAGCAAGAAAAACAGGAAGAGGTTATTGATAATCACACATCACAAATAAGTTTAGATTGGGCTGGCACATATCAAGGTGTCATACCATGTGCTGATTGCCCTGGGATTGAAATGACTGTTAAACTCAGCGAAGATCAAAGCATCGAAATTAAATCAGTTTATCAAGATAAAGACACCGAGTTCATAGAAGATTCAGAATTTGAATGGCTTGATGATGGCTTACGTATTTATAGTGAAGTCGATAAACAAAAATATTATTTCAAGATAGAGGAAAATCAAATTGTTTTTCTTGATCAAGAAGGTAACAAAATTGATTCTGATTTAAATTATACACTCAAGAAACAAACTAACGAAAACTAGATATTTCTTTCACTTCAGCTTTGTTTAAATCATCAATGTTGATGTTGTCAATTCTGTAACGCACCAATCTTAAAGTTGGGAAATTGACCTTTGCTGTCATTTTCCTGACTTGTCTGTATTTTCCTTCTGTGATTATCACTTTAATCCAAGATGTGGGTCCGTGACGTTCATCGCGTATTCTTTTGTTGCGCTCTGGTAAATAAATTGGTGTTTCAATTCTTTCAACCACACAAGATTTGGTTTGATAAGGCTTGCCATAAATACTGATTTCAACTCCTTTTTGAAGATTTCTGATAGCTTCATCAGTGATTAAGCCATCAACTTGAACGTGATACTCTTTCTCCAAACCCGTACTTGTAATTCTGTAGCTAGCTTTGCCATCAGTTGTTAATAACAACAAGCCCTCCGAAGGTTCATCAAGTCGGCCAACCGCCATCGTTTCATCAGGAAAATCGCCTAATTCTCCGAGAAGTTTCTTCTTTTGTCGTTGTTTTTGATTGTAAATAAATTGACTTAAATAACCATCAGGTTTATAAATTTTAAAATAGCGATGATTATTCTCTTCAGGAATTGAATTGTTGGGCATTAATTGTATTTTTAGCTTTTCAAAAATATCATTTTATTCGATGTTAAAAGAATTAAAGGAAAATTATGGCCATCTTTTTGAAGATGATTTACTTCAAGAGATCAACAATGTTGGGACTTACAAAGAAGTGCATCAAGGCGATGAATTGATCAGAATTGGTCAATATATTAAAAGTATGCCATTGCTTCTTCATGGTGCTATCAAAATTTTACGCGAAGATGATGAAGGTTTTGAGCTTCTTCTCTATTATTTAGAAAGAGGTGAAACTTGTGCTATGACGCTAAGTTGCTGTACAGGAAACGCAAAAAGTTCCATCAGGGCAATTGCAGAAAGAGACTCAACTTTAATTATGGTTCCTGTTGAAAAACTTGACGAATGGGCTTCAAAATACTCAAGTTGGCGAAGTTTTATTTTCGGGTCATATCATAATCGTTTAAACGAAATTATGGACACCGTTGATAATATTGCTTTCAAAAAAATGGATCAGCGACTGCTTCATTATCTTAAAGAAAAAGCAAAATTTGACGGAAACAACATTATCCAAAGTACACATCAAGATATCGCCTATGATTTACACACCTCTCGTGTTGTGGTTTCAAGACTTTTGAAACAACTTGAGAAAGAAAAAATGATTAAACTGAAAAGAAATAGTATAGAACTTATCAATATTTAAAAATTATAGAATGAATAAGAGTGAAATTTTAAACAAAGAAAATTACAAAAAGGCAATTTCAAATGACGTGCAGCTTGTTGATGTGAGAACACCTGAAGAATATAATGAGGGTTACATTAAAGATGCTGAGAATATAGATGTCAAATCACAAGATTTTATTGAAAAAATTGAAACATATTCTAAATCAGAGCCTGTTTATGTTTACTGCAAAAGCGGTGGCAGAAGCCAGAAAGCAGCTGAAATAATGGTTGACCGTGGCTTTAGTAAAGTCATCGATCTTGAAGGAGGCTATATGAATTGGATTAAGTAAAAACTAAATTCTTATTCACAACACAACAATTTTCAAGAATTAGTAAATGATTAATTCACATTTTAAAACTTATACAGTAATTTTAGCTATTGCTATTTTATTTTCTTGTCAGAAAGCAAAAAAAGAAAAACAAAGTAAGGTTCAACATTTTGACTTAACCGTTAATCTATCTGGTGATTATCCTTCAGAAGTTTATTTAAAAACTGACGACATAACTTTAACTTCTAAAGTTAACAATAGTCAAGCTCACTTTAAAGACGCATTGAGTCATTCAAAATCAGCTCAACTTTTTATTAATGATTCTACTGGATCTCAGCGCTTTTATCTTGCTTTAGACACTTTGCAAACCGTGAATTTAATGATTGACAAGGATAGCATAGAAGATCAATTTTTTTATAATATTTCTACTCCTCAAGTGACGCCAATTATTGAAAGCAGTATCAAATCAAGTTATGCTGCTTATCAAAAAGATGATTTTTCTTTTAAAGATTTTAGCGATGATTTTAGTAACTTTTTAAAATCATACCCAAATCATCAGGTGATTGGTGAAATTTTGACAGATATCAGTCAAAAAAATAAAATGAATTTTGAAGATCTGAAGTCTTTAAAGCAACAAGTCAATTCTTCACATTTTCAGAGAGATGATGCTGAACTTTTTGAGAGATTTTATAAAATCAGAAAGAAATACAAAAAAGGAGAAGCTTTTTACCCTTTTGATTTGAAAGATCTTCAGCAAGAAACAGTTGAGCTCAAGCAAATTGATGCAAAGTTAATTTATGTTGAATTTTGGTCAACTTGGTCTGATGAACCTATGATGAAAACACAGGAGTTTCTTGATAATTACAGATTTTATAAATCAAAATCTTATGAAGTTGTTAGTATTTCACTCAATACAAATCGTGAGATTTGGCTTCAAAATGTCGTAGAGTCTAATATGCCCTGGGTTAATTTATTAACAGAACAAGGTTATACAAGCCAGATTACATCAGATATGGGTATTTACAATTTGCCTCAAAACTACTTAATTGATAATCAAGGAAATATCATTGTAAAAAATGTCAATTATGATAATCTTAAGACATATCAGAATCTCATCTTAAATTAATATCTTAATTTTATTTAAAACTATACAACCATGAATTTAAAGAAAATTTTTATCGGATTAAGTTTTGTGTTACTATGCTTTGTACCACAAATCACAAAAGCACAATCAATTGACCTTGGTCTTAAAGCAGGTGCAAACTTTGCAGAACTATCAGACATCAGTGGGTTAAGCAACAGAACTGGTGTAACCGCTGGTGCATTTGGAGCTGTCAGATTTAATATGTTTTCAGTACAAGCTGAATTATTATATTCTGAGCAAGGTGCCGATTCTGACTTTGGTGACATAGAGCTAAGTTATGTTCAAGTTCCTGTTTTAGCTAAAATTCACTTTCTAAGACTTTTTAATGTGCAAGTTGGTCCTCAATTTGGTTTTTTAACTGATGACAAATTACCTTCTGGAAGTGCTAAAGATGCTGATTTCAGTCTTGTTACTGGTGTTGGTGCTCACTTAGGTTCTTTTAGAGTAGATGCGCGTTACAACTTTGGTTTAACAAAATCAATTTCAGGAATAGATGGATTTGGAGATATTGAGTCAAAAAACAAATATTTCTCTATAGCTTTAGGCTATAGTTTTTTATAAAGCTATTTCTTCTGAAGCTCAATTTCAAGAGGAGATGTGTTTTTGTCTAATTTGTAGAAGTACAATTTGTATCCTTCTAAATTAAATAAAAGTTCATCGCCTCTTTTTTTTGTATTAATCATAAAAGAACCATCTTCCTTTGATTTTGCATATAAATCAGTGCCAACAACTTGCACCATCACATCTTGTAATGGTTGCTGACTTTCATTTGTTATTGTTCCCTTTATCATTTGCGACTCTTTTCCGCAAGCGAATAAAGTCATGACAACTAAAATAAATGTTATTTTCGTAAAAATCTTCATAGCTTTAAATTATGTTTCGAATATACTGTATCATCTCGATTTTACTCCTTAGTTTTTCTGTACAAAGTCAAATTTTAACAAAAAAAAGAAATCATTTTTCTGAAGCAGATTCTTTAAGAGGAAGTTTAAGACCTGAACGCATAAGCTATGATGTTAAAAAATATGATTTAAAAGTTAAGGTTGAACCAGGGAAAAAATATATTTCTGGTGTTAACAGGATGGATTTCATTGTAAAAGAAAACACCAATCGAATTCAAGTTGATTTATTTGAAAATATGAATCTTGATTCCGTTGTCTATCAAAAAAATCAAATGGACTTTGACAGAAAATTTAATGCAGTTTTTATCAATTTTAAGGAAGAGTTAAAAGCGTCAGATAAGCTAAAAAACATCAGATTCTACTTTTCAGGGTATCCGATTGTTGCTGAGCGTGCACCTTGGGATGGTGGTTTTGTTTTTGATAAAGACAAAAATGGAAATCACTTTATCGCAACAGCTGTTCAAGGTGTTGGAGCAAGTTTATGGTTTCCTAATAAAGATCATCCCGCTGATGAACCTGATGAAGTGACTGTAACAATCATCAATCCTTCAAATTTGATCGGTGTTTCTAATGGTCGTTTAACCAATACTGAAAAGCTGATAGATGGCTTTACAGCATACACTTGGGAAGTTAAAAATCCGATTAACAACTATAATATTTCTGTCAATATCGCTGATTACGCTCATTTCTCTGATCAATTTGATGACTTAGATTTAGACTATTACGTGCTGTCGTACAATTTAGAAAAAGCGAAAAAGCAATTTCAGCAAGTGAAACCAATGCTCGCATGTTTTGAAGAGAAATTTGGCGCTTATGCATTTTATGAAGATGGTTACAAGCTCATTGAAACGCCATATTTGGGTATGGAGCATCAAAGTGCTGTCGCTTACGGAAATGGCTATAAAAACGGTTATTTAGGACGGGATTTATCAAACACTGGTGTTGGTCTAAAATGGGATTTTATCATCATCCATGAGTCAGCTCACGAATGGTTTGGCAACAGTATTTCTTCTTCAGATATTGCTGATATGTGGATTCATGAAAGTTTTACAACTTATGCAGAGAGCGTTTATGTTGAATGCCAATTTGGTTATGATGATGCTGTCAAATACCTGAACGGATTGAGACCACTTATCGCAAATGATTCCCCAATTCAAGGCGTTTATGGCGTTCACAATGAAGGCTCAAGCGACATGTATTATAAAGGCGCTAATATGTTGCATACGATCAGATCTGTGGTTAATAATGATGAGTTATGGTGGGAAACATTAAAAGAATTCCATCTTAATTTTCAGTATCAAACGATTGATAAAAAGCAAGTGATCAATTTCTTCAATGAAAAATTAGATATGAATTTAAGTTCTGTGTTTGAACATTATATCACTTTAGCTGAGATTCCTACTTTAGAATATCGCATAGCAAAAAACAATGAATTATTACTAAGATGGAAGTCGCCTATCACAGACTTTCAGATGCCAATAGACTACTTTATAAAATCTGACAAACATCGGACTATGATTTCATCGGATCAATGGACAAACACAAATTTAAAAGTCAAAAAAAATAAAGATTTAAACTTTGACACGACATCATTTTACATCAAAACTAAGCGAGTTTCGCAGTGAGTTCAGTTAAAGTCAATTTTCTGTTTATTTTACCTGTCGGTGTGTATGCGAATTTTTCGATGAGATAAATGTCCTTTGGAACTTCAAATTTATCTAATGTTTCACAAGCTTGAACTGCGCTTCTGAGATCGCTTAAATATTCTTCTGAATGCTTTTCTTGAACAACTAAGATCAAACGTTCTCCCAGTTTTTCATCTGGTAAACTCGATGCAAAAAATGCGTCTGTTATCAAGTTCTCAAGTTTTCTTTCTATCGTTTCAGGAAAAACTTTAACGCCACCAGTATTCACAACATTATCAATGCGACCTTTCCAATAAAACTCTTGCGGATTGATCAACTCAACTAAGTCATTTGTTACCAAAGTTTCATCTAAGATACGGTCAGAAGAGATTGTTAGACATCCCCTATCATCAGTTCCAAAATTGATTTTAGGCATGGCTTTAAAAGGTTTTAAAGACTCTCCATTTTCAGAAGATAAACCAGATTTTGGATTTAATCGGCGTGCAGCAACATGTGAAATCGTTTCTGTCATTCCGTATACCTCATAAATTTTAGTTGGTAAACCTTGAATGAGCTGCACCAAGCTATGCGAAACAGTTCCTCCGCCTACAATGATTTTTTTTACAAAATGAAGTCTTTCAAGAGAGTAACTCAACTGAAGTGGTGTCATTGCACAAAAATCAAACTCTTCAAAAATAGAGTCCAGCGGATGCGTTGTTGGTTGAATAATTCTCAAGTCCCAACCTAAAGTTAGCGCGCGAACCAGCATCATCCTTCCTGCGATATAATTAGCAGGCATGCACATCAACGCCTTTGTTTTATTTTTCAGTTTAAAAAACTTGTCAGACGCCAAAGCGCTCGCAATCATTTTTTCTTTTTCGATATAATAGACCTTTGGCGTTCCTGTTGACCCTGAAGTTCTCAACTTGATTGTATCGTAATCTTCATTAAACCAGTCAAGCAAAAAATTACCGACTTGTTCTTCAAACTCATTGCCCTCTTTAATATAGCTATATGCCACAGAGTACAATTCCTTTGCATTAAAATGCGTTCCATTGAGTTTAAAATCTGGATGGACTTTGTAAGGTGATTTTTTCATCATATTAAATTTCTAGTGGGTTAGTAAAACGAATTTAAAAAATAAAGTGAAGTCTATAAATTAAATATGCTCAATTTATCTTAAAAGTTTTTCTTTCCAATTTGACCACTTATATTTTTTAGAAAATATGAAGAGATAAAGTGGGTAAATCACAAATACAGGAATAAAAATTTCTAGACCAACACTGGGTTCAGCAACAGAAATTAGAATTGAATTCGTTTGAAATGCTGTCCAATCTGTTGTCACTAACAAAACGGTGATCAAATTATTAGCAGCATGAAATCCTAGCGCTAGCTCGATGCCTTCATCCATCAATGTCATAATACCTAATAAAAAACCTGTCCCGATGTAAGTCACCAATAAAACGTAACCGATTTTACCGATTTCAGGATTGGCAATATGCATAAGGCCAAAAATTACAGAAGTGAAAATTAATGCGATTAAACGGCTCTTAAAAAATCCGCCTATGCCTTGCATCAAATAAGCTCTAAAGAAATATTCTTCAAAACTCGTTTGTAAAGGGATCAAAACAACTGCTAAACCGAGCAAACCTAAAAACGGTATCAGTTCAAAATTAAGTTTGTAATCAGCAGGGTTTGTGGCATAATCAATCAATGTTAAGCTCACTAAAAAAACTGTTATCAATGCAAAGCTAAAGAAAACACGCGACCAATCAATTTTAGGTCTTGTCGTTGTTAGCGATCTTATGCTTTGCTTATGTACAAATTTGACATAAAGTAAAATCAATAAACAAAAAATAGATAATGGTGCAATGGTAGAGACAAAAGTCATATTTCGACCAATCTCATCAATTTGCTTTTTGATTATTGCAGATTGATCGATATCAAAAGCAATCATTACAGCTAGATTAATTCCTATCAATCCAAAAAACAAAAAACTCGGAATCAAATACTTCCAATACGAACCCTTTTTGTTTTGAGCTTCAGTAATGAAGTTCGCTTCTTTTAAATAATATTTTTCTGCCATTTTTGAGTTTGCTTATAAAAAATCTGATCACCTTTCACCTCTAATGGCGATGTTATATTATTTGTATAAAGACTTCCTGTCCCAAGACCTTGAGGCATTTTTGTATCTAGCATACTTGTGAATTGTGCAATGGCGTTTAAACCAATATTACTTTCCAAAGCACTGGTTATCCACCAACCTATATTTCTTTTTTCAGCGAGTTCAATCCAATTTAAACTTTCTTTAAATCCACCGACTAAACTAGGTTTTAAAATAATATACTGCGGCTGTATTTGATCTAGCAATTCACTACTATCTTTTTCTTCAAAAACACCGATTAATTCTTCATCTAAAGCGATTGGTAAAGGTGTTTTTTGACACAGTTTATGCATTGCTGAAAATTGCCCAGCCTTAATTGGCTGCTCAATGCTGTGTAAATTAAACTGACTTAAAGCTTCTAATTTATCCATTGCTGTTTCAGGAGAAAATGCGCCATTGGCGTCAACTCTTAATTCTAACACTTCATCTGAAAAATTAGATCTTATAAATTTTAATAAGTCTAGTTCTTTCTCAAAATCAATCGCGCCAATTTTAAGTTTGATACACCTAAATCCAGCATTCATTTTCTCTTTAATTTGCTCAAGCATAAACTCTTTGGTTCCCATCCAGATCAATCCATTAATAGGAATACCTCTGTTTTGGTTGACAAAATCAGTCTGGAATAATTCAAAAGGATTTGAGCTTTCAAAAGATTTGAGAGCCATCTCCAAACCAAATAAAATTGAAGGATAAGTCTTTAATTCTTCAAATAATTCAGCTTTGTTTCTATTGATATGATCACATAACCATTGCAATTTTTCTTCATAATCAGGTCTATCATCAATGCTTAAACCTCTTAAAATACCGCATTCGCCAATTCCTATTTGGTCAGCTTTCTGAAGTTTAATAAACCAAGTTTCCTTTGTTTTTAAAACACCTCTTGAAGTTCCTGAAGGTTTTTTAAACTCAAGAACATAGCGTTTATAAGTCGCTTTCATAAATTATTCGATAATGATTTTCTGGGAAGTTGATTCTTGATCAGAACTCATTTTTAAAATATAAATACCTTGTGCTAAATCAAGATTTAAAGTTTTCTCATCAAAATCCTTTTGGTGAAAAAGCTCCTGCCCTGTTAAAGAAAAAACACGAATCTCAACTTGTTCAGGTAAGTTCATGAAATTCAATTGACCTTGACTCGGATTAGGATAAACTTTTATCGCAGATGTTTTAAAATCTTCATTTGACATTGTATTGTTCCAAGTTTCACCAATCATATCACCCCAAATGTAATCGACCAAATCTGGCATATCAATAAATGGATTTCTGTTGACTTGCCAATCATAAATGACATTGTTTCTTCTCATTTCATAATCATCTGGTGGATCCATTTCATGCCAATCTAAAAGCGTTTGTAAGTCTCCTAATTGACCAGCATCAGCTGTTGTCGGAAATCCATCAACAAGTGATAAATCATTATATCTTAAAGCCATATAGAAAACTGCTCTAGCAACATCACCTTTAAAGCTTCCTTGATTTCCTGAAGGTCCAGTGTAATCACCGAAATTTTTATTACCACGACTGCTATTTTCAGAAGATAAAGCTGGCCTCAAATGATGCGCATCAGAGTTTCCGTGACGTAAAGAATCTGCATTTGTTGTCCAGTCAGGCATCATTCCTGTTGCAATATCATCATCTTCAATGCTGAAGAATCCTCCTCTAGATCTAGGAAAAACATGTTCTCTATTCCATTTATTTGCGCTATTAGAACCGCTTTGTTTTAAGAATTTAGCTTTTTGTTGTTCAGTATATAAAAGCCAAACTTTGTTACTGTTTAAAGGACTTTTGTCAGCTTCATCAAGAATCGTGTAAATATCAGAATAGGTATGAACCTGAACCGTTGAAGGATCAGATACCAAAGCAGTAATACTTTCTCTTAATTGTTGATCAGCTTTACCATTAAAATCGATGTAATAATTTGCTGGCGCTGTTGAAGAAATAAGTCCAAAAGTAGGATTTGTCGGTGTTCCGTAACTTTCAACAACAAAATCATTATCGATAACAATGATTTCAATTCTATTGGCATTGAGCACATAAGGCGCTGGTAAATCAGTCACGTCAATCAACAAAACTTCATCTCCTTCATCTTCGTTATCATCAACAATAGAAACAGTTTGAGAAATTGAAGACGTATTTTCTAAAATTGTTAATGATGTATCACCTACATAATCATCAGTTGTAAAAGTCCCGTTAGTCAATGTAAAGCTCAACTCTAAATCACTTGTTAGAAATTCACTTGCTGTAAAAGTCATATCAAAAGCATCGCCTTCATCAACAGTTTCTGCAGATACTTCTAAATCTATAAATATTGGCTGAATTCCGCCTCCTTCGTTAGGTTCACGAGGTGTTGGCTCAGCTACAAACCAAGTTCCATCATCAGCACGCTGAATAGATTCTGAATCTTTATTATTGTTTTCGTCTTCATCAATTTGCTCAGTCACACCGAGTAAATTCATGAGATTAGCATCATCAGCATCACTTGTACCATAAACTAAAGCATCTACTAAATTAGTTGTTGTTGCTAAAGTATATTCAGGAAAATCAGCACTCGAACCTTCATAAATTGCAACTGCATCTGCACCATTTTGAAAAGTATTCGTTGGCACAAAAAATTGAGGAGATGGATTTAATTCTGGTCCACCGATAACGAATAAACCATTAAAATCTGTGACAAATCCGTCTAAGTCTAATGCAAAATAACTGCTATCACCACCACTTGATGAACCATTGAATAAAACCAAAACATAACCATCAAGAGGCGTGTTTGGGTTTGGGGTTTTAAGTTCAACAAATTCTTTATCATCGACACCTTCAGTATCAGAATCAAGTTCGTTAATTAAAATCTGAGAATTGACTGTAAAGCCAGTAAAAACAAAGCAAAATAAAAGTAAAAAATGTTTCATAGTTGATAATTTTCACAAATGTAATCAAACAAAATGTATGTGGAATAGCATTTGTTTAAAAACAAAAAAAGCTGTTTCCTTAAAGAAACAGCTTTGTAAATTATGATAGCTTAAAAGTAATATTATTAATCAATTTTCTAGAACTGACCCTCTCCTCCGGCATCTCCATCTCCTTGATCTCTATTTTGTTGTCTAGCCATTTGTTTATTCTGATTAAATCGATAAACAAAAGTCGCTGTAATTTGTCTTTCTCTCCACTGAAATTCACTAAATGAATTAAAATTTTCTGTAAAAGTTCTACTCTCTCTTTTACGTGTATTGAAAAGATCACTAACGTTAAGTGAGATTGTCGCATTATCGTTCAAAATATCTTTACTCAATGCCATACTGACAGAGGTTATCGGTTCAGTTTTTGTTTGTGAGTTTTCACTTGCTCCACGATGGAAAGCGTTTGTTTGCCATTGAATACTCCATGGTAAAGTTACTTTAGAACTCAAACGTGCAAAGTAGCTTTCATTTTCAGCATCATAGCTAACGCCGTTAAAGTCTCCTTCGTTTTTGAATTTATAGTAATTAAAACTTCCATTTAAACGTAACCAGCGAGCAGGATTGTACATCACACCTATCTCGGCTCCGTAGCGTTCATTGCTCGATAAGTTTATCGGTATTGAGCGAACAATAGGAATTCCGTCTGAAGTTGTTTGTCCTGTTTCCTCTTGTACTCTTTCAAAAGAATCTGTTTCTTTATTAAAATAAACAGAACCCGTTAAAGTTAACACACGATCCCATTTTCTGAGGTAACCTATATCAAAAGCATCAGAGTAAGCAGGCTCTAAACTAGGATTCCCTTGAAAAATGTTTGTACGACTTGATCTTGATGGGAAAGGATTGATATACCATGAACGTGGTCTGTTAATTCTTCTGTTATAACCTAAAGTTACATTTTGGTCTTCAGATAACTCATAAGTAAAGTTAACTGTTGGGAAAAGCCTTTAAACTTCTTGTCAAAATTTAGCTCGACATCTTCACCTACTAAATCTTCAATATCACTGATATCACCATAAGGTGTCGTTTCTCCTTTCAATTGTGTATGCTCAAACCTTAGACCTAACAAAAAAGAGAAATCACCAAATTTATTACCATATTGAGAATATACTGCGGTAATATTTCGATCATAATCAAAAATATTTGAAACAGATTCATCAATGGCGTAATCATTATTCATATCCTTTTGAAATAAAACATAATCTGTTTTATCGTTTTTATAGCTTCCTCTAAATCCAGCTTCAAACTGTGCTTCTCCCATTGGTAAAACATAATCCGCTTGAACTAAAAAATCTTTTTCGTCAGAGTTTTCTATTAGTTTTTCATCAGCGATGTTTTCAGAATTTGGGAAATACTGATTTTCTTGAATGAAATTATCCGTCTCTTCATTATCAATTGAAAACTGAACATCAGCGGTTAATTTATGTCCATCTCTGCTATATTTCTTTTCAAAATTTAAAGCAATTTGATGACTATTTTCATCTTCAAATTCTTCTTCAGTTCTTAAAGTTCTACTATCTAATGAACTTGAGATAAATCTTGTCGTTTCATTAAAGGTTCTATCTTCATCATCGCCAAAACGCGTAAAGTAGCTCAATGTCACTTGGGTTGTGTCATTGATAAAATAAGTTGAACCTATATTAGCATTAAAACTTTTACGGTTACGTCTGTAATCTCTTTCTTCGATAACTTTATCAAATGCTGATGTGCTAGAAAGA
The DNA here is from genome assembly GCF_002810405.1 of Psychroflexus sp. S27. Lineage (NCBI taxonomy): Bacteria > Pseudomonadati > Bacteroidota > Flavobacteriia > Flavobacteriales > Flavobacteriaceae > Psychroflexus > Psychroflexus sp. S27. The sequence goes on from NZ_NEXQ01000018.1 coordinate 68,962, forward strand.
AATTCGTTTTCGAAATAAGCATTTCCATCAGGCTTTCTTTTGGTGTAACCTAAGTTCGTGAAAATATTAAATTTATCTGTTCTTGCATTTGCATTGACCGATAGTCCTTGATTAAGTGGTGTACCTACACTAGCTTTTACAGAGCCGTTAAAACCTAAAGTTTTATCACGCTTTAAAATGATATTTAAAATACCAGCTGTTCCCTCAGCATCATATCTTGCTGATGGACTCGTGATCACTTCAACACGATCAATTGCATCGGCTGGTAATTGCTGTAAAACGTCTGTTGAACCAAAACCGGCTATAGCAGAAGGTTTACCGTTGATAAGAATCCTAACATTTTCATTACCTCTTAAACTAATTTCACCTTCAACATCAACAGTTACGGAAGGGACATTTTCTAAAGCATCAGTAATTGAAGCACCTGAAGTGGTTAAATCTTTACCTATGTTATATATTTTTTTATCTAACCTTACATCAACGGTTGTTGTTTCAGCAGTGACAACTACTTCATCTAGATCTGCTGCTTCAAAACCTAACTTAATAGTGCCCATGTTTTTGTTAGATGTCAAATCAATGTTTTCAAACATCTTTGTTTCAAAAGAAATGTATTCAACCTTTAAGTTATAAAGACCTTTCGGAACTTTAAAATTAAATTCTCCTTGAATGTTAGTTACTCCTCCATTTACGGTTTCTTTAGTTTCTGCATCTATCACAGAAATTGTTGCGTACTCAAGTGGAAAATTTTGATCTGCATCAACAACTTTACCACTTAACTCACTTTTTTGAGCGAAGATGCTCAATGTGCATAGAAAGAAAAATACTACGCTGGTCTTCAATTTTAAAATCACTTGTTTTAGTTTTAGTTTGGCATTAAGACAACAACGGCTCTTCATCGTTTAATGAAGAGCCGTTAAAATTACGTTAATAAAAACGTTGAGCTTATTTGTAAAATTTCTTATATTTTCTGTAAGCAAAGAAGCCGAGAACTAACCAGACTCCTAAACTGATTAAAATAAATTTATAGCTTATTATTTGATCACCACTCGCGTAAGAATGTAATCCTGCTAAGTAGAAATTAACGCCGAAATAAGTCATTAAAATAGAAGCAAAAGCAATAACAGTTGCCCAATTAAAAGCAAACACACCTTTAAGTCCTGGCACTAATCGCATATGAATCACAAAGGCATAAACAAAAATACTAATCAATGCCCAAGTTTCTTTTGGATCCCAACCCCAATAGCGACCCCAGCTCTCATTTGCCCATTGACCTCCTAAGAAGTTACCAATTGTTAACATCACAAGACCAACAATTAATGAAACTTCGTTAATAAGCGACAATTCTCTAATGTTCAGCTTTAATAATTTCTGATTGCTTTTCGTCATAAATATCATTAAAATCAATGATAATAATCCAATGATCGTACTAAGCGCAAATGGTCCATAACTACCCACAATAACAGCAACGTGAATCATTAACCAATATGAATCTAGAACAGGCTCAAGGTTGCCAATGCTAGGGTCCATCCAGTTCCAATGTGCAATCATCAAAATAATTGAACCAACAAATGTTGTTGCAGCTAAGGTTAAGTCACTTTTACGGCCGAATGCTAAACCAAAAAACATTGTTGCCCAACCTACATAAATCATACTTTCATAAGCATCACTCCAAGGCGCGTGTCCAGAAATATACCATCTCGCAATTAAACCTGCGGTGTGTGCTAAAAATAGTATCAGAACAATAACTTTACTGGCGTTAATAGCAATTCGCAAAGGTTTTGAAGGTTTAAAAATTTCAACCAAAACGAGAACAATCATAAAAACACCAACGTATAAGTAGTATTTAAACAACCTATTAAATATGTCTATTTCATTATATAAAATTTCGACTTCTACCTTCTTATCAGTTGGTAAAACATCTTTTCCGTATTTATGTTGGAAGTTATTGATGCTTGTCAATATACTTTCAGGTTTAGTGTAATCATCAGTTTGCTTTGCTTCCTGAAGAGATTGTAAGTATAACGACAACACACTTTTTGTATATAAAGTATCATTTCCGACAAAATAAGTATCCTCATCTAATTCAGAATAAGAAACCCATTTATTGTTATGATGCTCTGGAACAGGGAAAACTTTAAGCATTTTGCCTTGCAAAGTATTATAAAGCAAATTGACGCGTTCATCAGCATTTTTAAAATCCTTTTGAAATTGATTTGGCACTTTAGCGCGATAAGCTGCTTCTAAATAAGGACCAAGTTTATAACTTCCGTCAGGGTTAAAAAAGTTAATTAAGGAAGTATATTTAGCTTTATCTTCAACACCTAATATATGGTGAATGCTATCGTTATCAGCTTTAAGACTGATGATTGGCGCTGTGTACCAAAGTATAGGGTTTTCTAACATAGAAATCATAATTTGATCTCCGTTTAAACCTTCATAAGAATCTTGCTTCCCTAATTTACGAAGCAATTGTGATGAGTAAGTATTGATTGGCTTCATACGTCCACCAAAATCTTGAATCACGAGTTTTCCAAAATTCTTTGCATGATCTTTAGGAACAGCTGATTCTTTAATTTTTGAAATAACCTCATCAATGTCGTTCATTGGCGGCATTGAAGTACTTGAGTTATCATGCTGATGATCATCATGAGTATCATTTGTAGCTACAGAATCGACAGCTGTTTCTGGCCTTTTTTGTTCTTCAACAACATTACCGTTATCAGTTTGTGCAAAAGAAGATAAACTGAAAAAGATCAGCAGAATTGCTGTCAAACTCGCTTTTTTCTTTTTGACTTTATCAATTGATTTTCTTAGCGTTCCGAAACGAGAATTTTTATCAAACATAATCAACATTAATCCTAAGTATAACAAGAAATATCCAATATAAGTCACCCAAGTCCCCCACCAGTCATGGTTAACAGAAAGAACTGTCCCCAATTCATCTGGGTCAAATGAAGCTTGGAAAAAACGATAACCACCGTGATCTAAAACGTGGTTCATATAAATACTATACGGATACGAATCGCTCCCATCAATAACCTCAACATCTGAAATAAATGCCGCATAACTTGGCGTTGAGCGATCTGCCGTTCCTGGTTGTTTCTCTGCAATAAAATCAACGAGTTTGAGTGAAAATGGAAGTTGAATTTCACGGCTACCATAACGCAAATGAACATCGTAACCGCCGACATTTGTTTTCTTGAAATTCTGAACCATTCCTTGGCCACCAATTAAATTGATTGTGTCAGTTTCATCAGCAGCAGTGATTTTTACTTTAACACCATCAGGCTTTTCACCCATCGGGTTTTCTATCTTCACAAGATCTTCAACACCTGTAATCGTGTATTCTGGAATAACAAACTGCATTTTCCCTACATTATAAAGCGAGCGCATTTTGAGTTCTTGAACAGAATCTTTAACAAGTTGACCTTTCACTTGGTCTGCCATACGCATCCAATCGCCATCAAAAGGAGAGTCTATTGTAAAGCCAGATTCATTAGTTCCAATAATATTTATAGCGCCATCGGTTTGCTTATTGAAAGCAAAAAGAACGTTGTGAATATTAGCAATCTCTCCAGATTTCAAATAATGGTCGTGTCTGTCACCTTCGCCAGATTCAACTAGCTTTAGGTAAGTGTCGCCATTTTTAGCTTCACGAATTCCTTCTTCAGCATTTTGTATAAATCCGATAACTTCAAACTTAATTGGGTCACCATCAAAATCTGTATTAATTGTTTTGCCAACACTAATTTTTGGACCTAGATCAATTTGATGATCCTCAACTCTACGTCTTGGCTCGCCATCAATTTCGCCATCGATATATGAAGAAATGAATGTTTTTTCAGAAAGCATCACATCAGTCACCTCGCCTTCTCTTATTGGCATAATTCCTTCCTCACCGATGTATCTTGTAATAAAAGCACCAACAAGAATCAAAATAAATGATAAGTGTAAAACTAAAGTTGTCAAGCGTTCTTTACGCCATAATTTATATCGACTGATGTTTCCTAAGAAGTTGATGACAAAGAAAACCATGATAACCTCGAACCACCAAGCATCATAAATCCATTCTCGAGCGGTAATTGTTGCAAATGAGTTTTCTACGAAAGTCCCTACTGCCATTGCGACAGCGTAAACGATAAAAAGAACAGCCATTAATCTCGTCGAGAAAAGTATATTGGCAATTTTTTTTTGAAGCATAGCTATAATTTTGTGGCAGCAAATATATTTAAAAACAAATGATATTCATCACAATAAACAAGATATCAATATCCGATTTATGACAAGATTAAGAAACAAGAAGTTCTTTATATTTTGAAGAGATAAATCAAAGAGATTCGTAAATTTGCCCCTATGAGAAAGCTGATTATACTCGGAACTGGCAATGTTGCTTATCACTTATATCACGCGATATCTTCTATCGAAAATTGGGAAGTTGTGCAGGTGTATAATCACCGTGATGAAAGTTTATCTGACTTTAGCAATGCGACGGAAACAACAACAAATTTAAATGAATTAGTTGATGCTAATTTGATTATTTGTTGTTTAAAAGATGACTTAATAGAATCCTATTTTAAAAAATTAGCTGACAAAGATTGCTTAATCGTTCACACTTCTGGAGCAAAAACACTTCAGAAAATCAGAAAAAGGTCTGGTGTTTTTTATCCTTTACAGAGTTTCTCTAAATACAAGACAATGGATTATTCAAAAATTCCATTTTGTATTGAAGCTACGCGAGCAGAAGATTTAAGAATATTAGAAAGTTTAGCCTCATCGATTTCAGAATCAGTTTATAAAATCAATTCTAAAAAAAGATTACAAATGCATTTGGCTGCAGTTTTTGTCAATAATTTTAGCAATTATATGTTTAAATTAGGTCAAGATTTATGTATTGAAAATCATATTGACGAAGCTATTCTGATGCCACTCATTCAAGAAACATTTGAAAAAATAAAAGATATAAATGCTGAAGAAGCGCAAACAGGCCCAGCGAGAAGACAAGATCAAGAAACAATAAATCAGCACCTTAAGCTACTCAAAAAAGATTCAAAAAAAGAAATTTATAAAATAATCAGTCAACACATTAAAAACGATTATGGAAAAAAATTATAAACAAGTCCTCAATGACATCACAACTTTTGTGTTTGATGTTGATGGTGTTCTCACAAATGGTCAACTCAATGTAACATTAGAAGGTGACCTTTTAAGAACTATGAATGTAAAAGATGGTTTTGCACTTAAAAAAGCGATTCATGAAGGTTATGAAGTTCTGATTATCTCAGGTGGAACTAACGAAGGAACACGCACCAGACTCAAAGATTTAGGCATTACAAACATTCATTTAGGTATCAATGATAAAGTAGAATGTTTAGAAGAGTTTTTGGACGTTTATGACATTAAACCTGAAAACGTCGCTTATATGGGAGATGACATTCCTGACATTTACCCGATGAAGAAAGTCGCTTTACCAACTTGTCCGCAAGATGCTGTAAATGAAGTTAAGGCGGCTTCAATTTATGTGTCACATAAAAATGGTGGCCAAGCTTGCGTTCGTGATTTAATCGAACAAGTGATGAAAGCTCAAAATAAATGGCACGTTTAATCAAATAAGTGAAATTATTTTTCGCCATTAGACCTATAAATCTTTTCATGTTGTTTTTGACAACGTGCTTGATTTATTGGTCTTTTTTTTCTGCTCTCAAAGTTGAGCAAAATATCTCTTTTGTAACTTTCCTCTTAATCAATTTATCATTATTAATGGTTAGCGCTGCAGGCTATTTGATTAATGACAAACATGATATAAGGACAGATGCAATCAATCAAAAAACTAAAAAGCACATCTCGCTTTTAAACAGTTCTAACTTTGACAAACTCTATTTTGGCCTTTTAATTACTGGTTTTGTTTTAGGAAGTTTTATCTCCGTACTTTATTCAAATTGGTTTGCTTTATTCTCTTATTTTTTTGCAAGCGTTACACTTCATTTCTACAATTCTCATTTAAAAAAAAGATTATTATTAGGAAATTTAGCAACAAGCTTATTGATTAGTCTTGCAATTCTAATTTACCCGAGTTTTGAAATTGATTTACTTAATTTTGAAAGCCATCCAACACGTATTCTCTATTTCTTTGTCTTGAGTTCTTTTTTGATTAATTTAGTTAGAGAAATCATTAAAGACATGGAAGATATAAAGGGTGATTACGCCATTGGTCTTGAGACTCTACCTATTATGATTGGGAAAGAACGCAGTAAAAACTTATCATTTATCATTATGATGATCAGTTCAATTGTGAGCATACTTTTTTACACTTTCTACTTTTTACAGAATGCCTATTTACTTTTTTCTGCTTATTTATTTGTGATCATTCCTTCAGTTATCATCGCTTATTTAATCAGTAAATCAAAATTTAAAAAAGATTATTCCCGTATTAGCTTTGCTTTAAAGATTCACGCAGGTTTTGGCTTACTGAGTATTTTACTTTTTTATTGGTTTTAATTCAATAGACTAAAATCCATTGATAAAAGTAAACTCTGACAAATGAAAAGAAGAACATACATCTGACTTTAGACCACTAAAGCAACCTATCTTCATTTAAGAAAAACTTTAAATTATTTTTCAAAAAAACGTATTCTACAAGCACTTTATAACAAAACATTTAATAGTTTAGTGTAAAATTCAAAAAATGAGAAAAAAATTACTTTTATTATCAGCTTTATTTTTTGCTGTAACTATCAATGCTCAAGACACTTCTTTTGAAGCAGATGAAGGCTACAATCTTGGAGAAATTAACGGCCAAAATGATTGGGACGTTTTAAGCTTCATATCACCTGCATTTACAATTACTGATGAACAAGCATCTGAGGGTGATTATGCGCTTAAACTCGATGTTGATCAAACTGGAATTATACCTGGAGGCAGTATTGCTGGAGCGATTAAAAACATAAGCAATTTGGCCCCTTCAAATCCAGACTCTTATGAAATTTCTGCTGATTTATATTTTGATTCATCTAGTAATGGCGGCGAAATTGATTTCTACATTTATGGAGAAATGGGTACCGAAGCTTTACCTGGAGCAGCAATGGCTATTTCAGACGAACGTTTATTAATTGTTGAAATGTCAGACTTCTCAACTGCTGTTGATATGCAAATTGAAAACGACATGTTTCACAATCTTAAAATGGCATTCGATTTTATTAACCAAGAAACGCTTTACTATCTCAACGGCGATTTACTTTATACTGGATCTTTAAATTTATCAGAATTTACGGGTTATGGGTTTTTAAAAACAGGCAATGGTAAAGGTTATGCTGATAATATTGTGACTTCAGAAAACACCTTAAAAACAAATCAAATTGATAAAGGTGATTTTGTTCATTTCGTCAATCAAAATAATTTACATCTTCAGAATAATTCTTCCTTAAAAAATATAGTGATTTATAACATTTTAGGTCAAGAAGCTGTTTCTAAAGATTTAGATTCAAAAAAGGAAAGAATCAATATTGAAAGTTTAAAATCAGGCGTTTACATGGCTAAAGTTTCAACATATCAAAACACAAAAACTTTTAAGTTTATCAAAAAAGATTAACTTTCAACAATCAAACTAATTTGACGATCAAAGCAGCATTTTTTCTATAAATGCTGCTTTTTTATATAATTTTGTTTCAAAAAATAAATCATGTCTACTGTCATTCAAAAAATGAATCAATTTAAGATCATCCTTGGTTCAGCTTCGCCACGTCGTCAATCTATTTTAAAAGAGTTAGGATTAGATTTTTCAGTTAAAATCATGCCTGTTGATGAGATTTATCCTGATCATTTAAAAAGAGAAGAAATTGCTATCTTCTTGGCAGAACTTAAAGCTAAGACTTTTGAGGTAAATCAAAATGAGATCATCATTACTGGTGACACAGTTGTTTGGCATAACAATAAAGCTTTAGGGAAACCTAAAAACTCAACGGAGGCTAAGGAAATGCTTCAAAGTCTTTCAGGAAAGTCGCATGAAGTCATTTCATCTGTTTGCCTAAAAACTAGTGATCAATTGATTTCTACTTACGGTGTCACCAAAGTCTTTTTTAAAGATTTAAGTAAATCTGAAATTGAATATTATGTCAACAACTTCAAACCTTACGATAAAGCTGGCGCTTATGGCGTTCAGGAATGGATTGGGCAAATTGGCGTGACTAAAATTGAAGGATCTTTTTATAATGTTATGGGGTTACCAACTCTTAAAATCTATGAGGCGTTTGAAAAACTCCTTAAATCAACGGATTAGATTTAAATTTCAGCCTTCGTATTTATCAATCTTATTTTTATAAATTTACATTTGGATTTCAATCAAAATTAATGTCTGAACCTATTTCAACTTTTATAAAACCCAGTCTAATTACTTTAGCTGTCGCCATAATTATGCTACTTCTTCGCTTAATTATTAAAACTTCTACGCTTAAAATCGCACGTAAAGCTCAAAAAAATGAAGCAAGGTCAAGACAAATTATTCGCTATGTCAATGTTTTGCTTCTCATCATCACCCTATTTGTTGCTATGTTGATATGGGGAATTGATTACACGGATGTTGCGCTTATTTTTTCATCAACTTTTGCTGTAATCGGTGTCGCTTTTTTTGCGATTTGGTCTGTACTTAGCAATATCACTTCTGGCGTGATTATGTTTATTTATTTTCCTTATAAAATTGGCGACAAAATCAAGATTCACGATAAAGACTTCCCAATAGAAGCTGTAATTGAGGACATTAAAGCTTTTCAACTACATTTAAGAACAGAAGAAAATGAATTGATTACTTATCCAAATAATTTATTTTTACAAAAGCCTGTTTCACTCTTAGAAAAAGATGTTATTTAATCATTTAGAAATTAAGTTTTTATGAAATATTCAGCAAGTCTGATTTTTAGTATTTTAATTTTTCAATTCACTTTTGCTCAACAACCAAGCAAACCCACTTCTGGTGAAGCTTTTCAGCAGCTAAAATCTCTGAATTTCTTAGGAAATGTTCTATATATCGCTGCACATCCTGATGATGAAAACACTGCTTTCATCAGTTATTTCTCAAATCAGGTTAATGCACGTACAGCTTATCTTTCTTTAACAAGAGGCGATGGTGGACAGAATTTAATAGGTAACGAACTCGGAGAAGAACTCGGCTTAATACGAACACAAGAGCTTCTAGCTGCAAGAAATATTGATGGCGGTGAACAATTTTTCAGTCGAGCTGTTGATTTTGGTTATTCAAAAACGCCTGATGAAACTTTACAGATCTGGGACAAAGAAAAAATACTAGCTGATGTCATTTATACAATTAGAAAATTTAGACCAGATGTTATCGTTAACCGATTTGATCATCGTACTTCAGGAAATACACACGGACATCACACATCTTCTGCAATATTAAGCCATGAGGCTTTTGACTTGGCTGCAGATGAAAACATCTACCCTGAACAACTTTCAGAGGTGAAACCATGGAAACCCAAACGTTTATTTTTCAATACATCTTGGTATTTTTATGGAAGCCCTGAAGCTTTTAAAAAAGTTGATAAATCAAAGTATATCAAAATTAATACAGGTGTTTATTATCCACTTCTCGGACTTTCCAATAACGAAATTGCTTCTTTAAGTCGCAGTCAACATCAATCACAAGGCTTTGGACAGATCGGCTCTCGTGGCGATAATATGACTTATGTTGAGTTTATAGAAGGACAAGAAATGCAAACAGATTCTTTATTTGGAGGCATCAATACAAAGTGGTCTCGATTAAAAGACGGTGAAGAAATCGGTCAGATTTTATATCCGCTTGAAGAAAAATTCGACCATCAAAAGCCTTGGCTCATTGTTCCTGAATTGATTCAAGCTTTTAAAAAAATTAAGGAGATTGATGATCTCTATTGGCGCAATCATAAAAGTAATGAAATCAAAAATTTGATTAAAAGCTGTTTAGGTTTATTCATTGAGGCTAAAGCAGAAAAAAATTATGCAACTCTTGGAGAAGAAATAAAGATCGATCTGGAGGCGATTAACAGAAGTCCGATTCAAATTACTTTAGATTCAGTTGGCATACAAGACCAGAGAGCAACTCTAATTGAGCCACTCAAAGAAAATCAGGTTTTAAAAAGCAATTTAAGCATTAAAATAGAAGATACTTTGAATTACTCTTCTCCTTATTGGTTGAATCAGAAACCTAAAAATGGAACTTACTATGTTAAACAGCAAAGTTTCATCGGTTTACCTGAAACACCAAAACAATTAAAAGCTGAATTTATATTTGATATCATAGGTGAAAAAATCAGCTATGAAGAAGATTTAATCTATAAATATAAATCTCCCACTTTAGGTGAAGTCTATAAAAATTTTAAAATACTCCCCGAGGTTTCTATTGAAATGTATCCAAAAACTTTAAATTTTAATGATACTGAAGAAAAGGAAATTCAAGTGACAGTAAAAGCTTTTAGAAATATTGAAGAAGCATCTCAGATCGAAATAAAATCTCCAATTGGATGGACAATAAATCAACAAAAAATTAAAATTAACACCCTTAATGAAGGCGAATCAAAATCTTTTAAATTTAGAATTAAACCAAATCAAAACGCCACGTCCTCTTCTTTAGAGATCGAAATGAAAACAGGTAATAAAATTAATAATTCTGTTGTAAAAACAATCGATTACCCTCATATTCCTGAACAAACAATTATCAGAAAAAGTCAAGTTGAGTTGAATAAATTCAACATTAACACAACTGACAAAAAAGTAGCTTACATTAAAGGTGCAGGCTCTCTTATTGCTGATAACTTATCCTCTATCGGGATTGATATTGACGCCTTTAATTTGGAAGATATCAATGCAAGTTTACTTCAGAATTATGACGTTGTTATCACAGGTTTACGATTATACAACATCTCAAAATCAATTGATTTTAAGCAAAAAATATTACAAGATTTTATCGCTAAAGGTGGACACCTTATCATTCAATACAACACAAATCGTAACCTGAAAGTTGACAAATTTGAACCTCTAAACTTTCAAATTTCTCGTGATCGTGTTGTTGATGAAAATGCAGAAATGAGGATTTTAGAACCAAAACATTCTGTCTTAAATCAGCCTAACAAAATTTCACATAAAGATTTTGAAAATTGGGTTCAAGAACGCGGACTTTATTTTGCTGATCAATGGGATAAAAATTTAACGCCTATTTTCAGTATGAATGATGTTGATGAATCTCCAAAAAAAGGAAGTTTGCTTACCGGAAAATATAAAAAAGGACACGTGACTTATACAGGAATTAGTTTTTTTAGACAATTACCTGCCAATGTAGAAGGTGCATATAAACTCCTTGTAAATTTAATAGCCCTATGAAAAAAGATAAATTTGTCTGGCGAAAATCATTTAGCCTCGTCCTTATTTTAAATACGATTTACATCATTTTGTTGTGGATTTTTTCCAACTCATTTAACCTATAGAAAATGGAGTTAATCGATGGCTTAGTTTTAATTTTTACACTTAGTTTTATAGTTATTTATGGTGTCTATAAGACTAGAAAACAAAATAACGTCCAAGATTACATCAAAGGCGGAAATACCTCCAGATGGTGGACAGTCGGTTTATCAGTCATGGCCACCCAAGCCAGCGCAATCACTTTTTTATCAACACCAGGGCAAGCTTTTCATGATGGCATTGGCTTCGTCCAGTTTTACTTTGGTTTACCAATCGCAGTTGTCATTATTTGTTTGGTGTTTATCCCTATTTATCATAAACTTAATGTTTACACAGCTTATGAATATTTAGAAAGCCGATTTGATTTAAAAACAAGAACCTTAACGGCTTTACTTTTTTTGATTCAGCGCGGACTGGCTGCTGGGATTACAATTTTTGCGCCTTCTATTATTCTTTCAGCAGTTTTAGGCTGGAATTTGTTTTACCTGAATATTATCATTGGCGCATTAGTTATTATCTATACAGTTTCCGGCGGTACAAAAGCTGTAAGTGTCACGCAGACACAACAGATGGCTGTTATTTTTGCAGGTTTAATCACAACTTTTTTCTTAATAATTTACAATTTACCTGAAGATGTTTCTTTTGGAAATGCCTTAAAAATTGCTGGAGCAAACGGTAAACTGCAAGCTATAGATTTATCCTTTGATTTTGATAATCGATACACACTTTGGAGCGGACTCATCGGTGGAACTTTTTTGGCTCTCTCCTACTTTGGAACCGATCAAAGTCAAGTACAACGCTATCTTTCTGCTAAAAACATGAAAGAGAGTCAAATGGGAATGCTATTCAACGGCATGCTTAAAATACCGATGCAATTCTTTATACTGATGGTTGGCGTCATGGTTTTCGTTTTCTATCAATTTAATTCAGCGCCTCTTAATTTTAATCCAGCTGCTGAAGAAGCCGTGATGTCTTCTCCTCAAAAAGAAGAATATATTGACTTACAAAATCAATTAAAGGAAGTTGAGCAAGAGAAACAAACTCTGACGAGCTATTTAAAAACGCAAGATGAACTCAATGTGAATCAACGAAATCAGCTTCAAGACTTGAACCAAAAAGAAGTTGATATCAGAGAATCTGGAACAGCATTAATCAGTCAAGTTGATGCAGATGTAGAAACAAATGATAAAGATTATGTGTTTATACATTATATACTTAACAATCTTCCTCGCGGATTAATCGGTTTACTCATCGCAGTTATACTTTCTGCAGCCATGTCTTCAACCGCGTCTGAACTCAATGCTTTAGCCTCAACGACCACAATCGATTTATATAAAAGAAATGTTTCTGGAAAATCAGAAAAGCATTATGTAAAAACTTCAAAATTAATGACGCTTGTTTGGGGAATTTTCGCCATTGCTATTGCTAGCACTGCAAATTTATTTGATAATCTCATTCAGTTGGTCAATATCATCGGATCCATTTTTTACGGGAACGTTCTAGGTATTTTCTTATTGGCATTTTTCATTAAATACATCAAAAGCAACGCTGTTTTTGTTGCCGCATTGATAACACAAGTCATTGTTATTATAGGTTATTCTTTTAATTGGATGCCTTATTTATGGCTCAATATTTTTGGATGTTTACTTGTCATAAGCATCGCTTTTCTGTTAGAAATAATTTTTAGAAACTTACAAAAAATATAATTTATAAAACTTCATTTTTAATTATGAAAATAATAAGAAATAAGGCTTTTTTATAGTGTAGGTTTGTACTCAAATTATAGAGTGTTATTTGTTGTCATTACATAACAAAACAGGATTAACATATACACTTTTGTAAGTTAAAATTATGTTTCCAATAATTCATATTAATGAAATAGTTTTTAAAGCTATTTATTCAGTTTCAAAACTAAACTTCGCTTCCTCCAATACTAATTCAAGCGGATAGTTATCTCTATCTCATTTTCTAAGATAAATAAGCGCATCGATTAATACTGATGTAACAGATTCCTTTTTCTAAAATTTAAAAATAATATATGCTACCTATTAAATCAATTGTAGGCATTTGCCTGCTGTTTGTTGTTTTCAATATAAATGCCCAAAACCCAGATACAGACCTTTACACAAATTCTAATAAAGGTAAATTCTTTGTGAGTTGGGGCGGAAATAGAGCGAAATTCTCAGATTCTGATATCCATTTTAGAGGCCCAGGTTATGATTTCACTTTATCAGATGTCAAGGCATCAGATAAACCTAAAGGCTGGCATATTGACTACATCAATCCTGGCAGAATGACAATTCCGCAAACTAATGCAAAAATCGGTTATTTTATCTCAGATCATTACTCTGTTGCTATCGGTATGGACCACATGAAATACGTCATGGATCAAAATCAAATGGTCAACATGAGTGGTTTCATTGACCTTCCTAGCGACGAAGAAGGCTCAACCTTTAATGGTGTTTATGAAAATATACCGCAAGAAATGACTAAAGATTTTTTGGAGTTTGAACATACTGATGGCTTAAATTATATTTATGCAGAATTTTCAAGATTTGATGATATTTCATCATTATTCAATATTCAAAATACTGATATTTTTCAAGTGAATATCACTGAAGGAATAGGTGGTGGTTTACTCTACCCGAGAACAAATACGACTTTACTATCAAAAGAGCGTTATGACGAATTTCATATTGCTGGTTATGGGATTTCATTAAACGCTGGGCTCCAACTTCACTTCTTTAAACATTTTTTTGTTAGAGGAGATCTGAAAGGCGGTTATATTAATATGAATGATGTACGGACAACAAATAACAGCGCTGATAAAGCTTCTCATTCTTTCACTTACTTTGAAACTATTTTCTCTGTTGGTGGAATTTTCAGGATATAATTTCAAAAAATAACAGCTGATTTTACTCAATTATAAATTTGATAAATTTTTGAGTAAGAATCAAAACTTCATTAAATTGCAATTATAAAGTTTTAAACAAATTTATTATGATTTTTATCGATAACGAAGGTGTCACAGATCCAAAACTCAACTTGGCTTTAGAAGAATATGCTTTGCGTAATTTTTCAAATAATTCTGATTATTTATTGTTCTATATTAATGAACCTTCAATTATTATCGGTAGAAATCAAAACACTTTAGAAGAAATTAATCAAGAATATATTGAAGAAAATAACATCCACGTTGTCAGAAGAATTTCTGGTGGTGGTGCTGTTTACCATGATTTTGGTAATCTAAATTTTAGTTTTATGACAGATTATGAGTTTAATAAACTCAATAATTTCAAGCAATTTACTGCGCCTATTGTCAAAATACTAAACGACATGGGAATTCCGGCTGAAATGAAAGGAAGAAATGACATTGTCGCAAATGATAAAAAGATTTCTGGTAATGCACAGTTTTCTTCTGTTAAGCGCATGTTTAGTCATGGTACTTTATTATTTGATTGTGATTTAAGCGAAGTGACAAAAGCTTTGAATGTCAAGATGAGTAAAATCAAATCTAAAGGTCATAAATCTGCGAGGAGCCGTGTTGCAAATATTTCCGAGTTTTTAAAAGAGCCTATGTCAACAACTGAATTTCGTCAGAAAATACTTGATGGTCTATTTGAGGAGAAAACAGATTTTGAAACTTATAAGCTTTCAGACGATGAGTGGAAAGCAGTGCATCAACTTAAAAAAGAAAAGTACGATAATTGGGATTGGAACTATGGCAAATCACCAAAGTTTGATATCCAACGTACAAAAAGATTTAAAGGTGGAGAAATTGATTTACGCATCAAAGTCAAGAAAGGCGGACAAATTGAAAACTTGAAAATTTACGGTGACTTTTTTGGAAAAGAACCTGTAGAAAAAATTGAAGATGCACTTGAAGGTATCCGCTATGATAAATCTGATATCACTAAGGTTGTCAACCAGTTCAACCTTTATGAATATTTTGGTGAAATTGATAAAGAAGAATTTATTAATCTCATATATGGTCCAGACGAGTTGTAAAATTCAATTAGCTTTGCACTCTTAGAATTTCACAATGGATTCATTAACACAAATTGTTTTAGGTGCTGCCGTTGGTGAGGTAGTTGCTGGTCGTCAAATCGGAAATCGTGCGATGCTTTATGGTGCTATTGCAGGCACTATTCCTGATCTTGATGTTATTGCTTCTAACTTTACTGATACAGTTTCCGCCCTTGAAATTCACAGAGGCTTTACGCATTCAATTTTATTTTCTGTTTTATTCGCTCCTGTTTTTGGATGGCTTTTTTCATTATTCGAAAAACAAGCGAGTTGGAAAAAACTTTCTTGGTTATTTTTTTGGGGATTTGTTACACATCCGCTTCTAGATGCACATACCACTTGGGGAACGCAGCTCTTTTGGCCATTAGATTTAAGATTGGCATACAAAAACATTTTTGTCATTGACCCGCTTTATACTTTACCCTTTTTGATATTTCTGATCATGGCAATGCGTCAAAAAAGAAGTTCGCCTAAAAGAAGAAAGTATAATAAAATCGGACTGATTATTAGCTCTTCATATCTAGCCTTAACACTTATTTTGAAAGGAATTACTTATATTAAATTTCAAAATGCACTGAAGGATCAAAACATAGATTATGTTGATATGCAAACCAAACCCAGTGCTTTTAATAGTGTTTTATGGACGGCAAACGTCAAAACAGATGACGCTTATTTAATTGGCCATTATTCATTTTTTGATTCTGAACCCATCAGTTTTGAAAGTTACCCAAAGAATCACGAATTGATTAATGAAATCAAGGATAAGCCCAAAATGCAACGCATGATCAAAATTTCGGAAAATTGGTTTGCCATTTCAAAGGAAAATAAAAAGCTTTATTTTAATGATTTGAGATTCGGGTTGATGTCTTTATCGCCTAATGCCAAAACTTTTGTTTTTAGTTACGAAATTTCAGAAAAAAACGATACTATATTTTTTAAAGAACGAGACAAGAAACCTGAAGATGGCAAGAAGTTAGTTAAAGAATTATGGGGTCGCCTCAAAGGAAATTAAGTTGAATCAAATCCGAATAAGTCCTTTATATAAGGTTATCTTTGTATTTTAAAATTTATAAAAATGAGTTTAGAGCAAGATTTAATGCAGCGTGCAGATTCTAAATGTGAATTCTGCGGAAGTAAAGAACAATTAGAAATATACGAAGTTCCACCTGTTGAAAATGTCAGCTCAGAAAACGCGGTATTAACTTGTAATACCTGTTTCACTCAACTCAATGACGAAGATAAGATTGAGCCAAACCATTGGCGTTGCTTAAACGACAGTATGTGGAGTGAAGTTTCAGCTGTACAAGTTGTTGCTTACAGAATGCTGCACAAACTCATTGATGAAGGTTGGCCACAAGATTTACTTGATATGCTTTACCTTGATGAAGAAACTTTAGCTTGGGCAAAAACAACGCTCGAAGAGGCAGAAGATAATGCAAATCAAATCATTCATCGTGATAGTAACGGTGTTCAAATCGATGCTGGTGATAGTGTTGTTTTGATCAAAGACCTTCCTGTAAAAGGATCAAGTATGGTTGCAAAAAGAGGGACAGCTGTTAGACGCGTTTCCTTGGTTCATGATAATGAAGAACAAATTGAAGGCCGCGTTGAGGGACAGCAAATTGTTATTTTAACCAAATTTGTCAAAAAACTTTAAGTTATGAGATTTGTTATTAAAACAGTTTTAGCACACATTTTATTGGCTATTATTGTTTTGTTCATTTTTCAACTTGTCTTAAAATTTGCTTTAGGTTCAAATAGTTATTTGAGTTTAAAGATGGTTACAGTAATTATTACTGCCTCTACAATAGTAACGACTTTATTTACTATTTTTAGTACCCGAAAAAGATACCAATACATTATCTCTTCTGATCATTCAAAATCCACTTTATCTGAAACATCTATTGCTTACTTCCCTCCTATTGAGATCAATCCATTCAAGTTTCAAGAAAATTTAAAAAAATATTTTCATCTGACGGTAGTTGATCATGAGAATAGAATCTACAAGTTTCACGAAAAATTTGACTACTTTCAACTATCATCTCGTTTTGGTTATTATTTAAAACCACACACTTACACAGATCAGTTTTATTTAGAAATCATTCCATACTCACCGCGTTTATTTTCAGAAAAAAAGATTAAGAAGAAGAAAGAGTTAATTGAGAAACTGCTTGAAATTAGTTCTTAGTTATTAACATGCTTTAAGATAGTTTAAGAATTATTTGGCTTCATAAATTCTAAAATCTCGTGAATAGAAGATAGTTTTGAAGCCTAACTTAAAACACATAATCATGAAAATTTTTCGAAATTTATTAATTTTAGGCATCTTAGCCTTCTCTTTTAATGGAGCTTTTGCTCAATCAATTTCACAAAACGCATTAGGTTTAAGAATTGGTGACAACGACGGTTTTGGAGCTGAAGTTTCTTACCAACGTGCTCTATCTGAAAATAACAGATTAGAGATCGATTTAGGTTTGAGAAGCGGTAGCCATTATGATGGATTTAAACTTGCTGGTATTTACCAATGGGTTTGGAACATTGAAGGCGGATTTAACTGGTACGCAGGTGCTGGTGCAGGTTTAGGTTCTTATGATTATGATGATGATTACTATTATGACAGTGGTAGTGATACTTTTTTCCTTCTAGCAGGTGATGTTGGTATCGAATACAACTTCGATATTCCATTATTGTTATCGCTAGACTTTAGACCAGAAATCGGTTTCGGAAATCATTATGATGACTTAGATTTTGACATCGCTCTAGGTATTCGTTACCAATTCTAAATTGATAAAATAACTATTTTCGATGCTTTAACTGCAAACCAGTTAAGAAATTTCGAAGATATTGATCTAACAGCTGCTGATATTGCGGCTGTTTTTTTTGTCTTAAAAATGAGCTTAACTCGTTTTTAGTAATTGGCATTTCGGCGAGCTCAAACAATGCTAAAATGTCATGAGATTTCAGGTTAAGCGCAATCTTCAATTTCTTAAAGATTAAATTATTATCTAATCTTTGCTCTGGTTTCGGCTGCTCTCCTTCTCTTCTACCACGATATTTATTAATCATTCCGTTTAAAAAAGTTGCCAAATTTTTATCCGTTAAGTTCACATAAGCTTCATCCTCTTCCTTTTTCATCCAATCGCTAATTTGAGCACGAGTAACTTCAGCATCTGCTTGAGCAAACATCTCGATCATTTGATCATCAGAGTAATCAAAAGTATAGCGAAGGCGTCTCAAAATATCGTTATTTGTCATTTTATCAGAATTTTTGACAAAGTTAAATTAATAATCTCAATAGAGATTTAGATTTTCATTGAATAATTTGATCACTTTATTTCAATTTAAAATCTTTATATGTTAAAGACATCAATTGAAATGATAATATTGACCAAAAACTGATTTATATCTGTTCTTAAAGCTTCTAGAATAGATTTATATTTTGCATTTTTGCATAAAAACAGACAGATGCCAAAGATTTCTAAGAAAGGTATTTTAATGCCTGAATCTCCTATCAGAAAATTAGCGCCTTACGCTGAACAAGCAAAGGCTCAAAACAAAGAAATATATTTTTTAAATATTGGTCAACCCGATATTCCTACACCTAAACATGCTTTGGATGCGGTAAAAAATCACGACCTTGATATTTTATCTTACAGTCCTTCATCAGGATTTGATTCTTACAAAACAAAGCTCGCTGAATACTATCAGAAAAATGGCATCAGAATTACAAAAGATGAGCTCATTGTATCTACTGGTGGTTCTGAAGCATTAATGTTTGCAATGGGAAGTGTAACTGATCCAGGTGATGAAATTATTATCCCTGAACCATTTTATGCAAATTATAATGGTTTTGCAACAGCTTCAAACGTCACTGTTAAAGCTGTTAAATCAAACTTTGAAGACAACTTCGCTTTACCTGCTATTGAAAAATTTGAAGAGCAAATCACTTCAAAAACAAAAGCAATTGTGATGTGTAATCCTGGTAATCCAACTGGTTATTTATACACAAAAGAAGAAGTTCAGCAATTAGCAGATTTAGCAATTAAGCATGATATATTCATCATTGCTGATGAAGTATACCGTGAGTTTACTTATGATGGAGCAAAGCATCATTCTATCATGAACGTTGAAGGTTTAGAAAACCACGCCATTATGGTTGATTCTGTTTCTAAACGTTACAGCATGTGCGGAGCTCGTATTGGTTGCATCGTTTCTCGTAATAAAGAATTGATGAAAACGGCTATGAAATTTGCTCAAGCAAGATTAAGCCCTCCAACTTTTGCACAAATTGCAAGTGAGGCTGCTCTTGATACAACGAATGAGTATTTTGAAGAGGTGAATAAAGAATACGTTAGCAGAAGAGATACATTAATCGAGGCACTTTCTAAAGTTGAAGGTGTTAAAGTAGCAAAGCCAAAAGGTGCTTTTTACTGTATTGCAGAATTGCCTGTTGATGATGCTGAGGATTTTGCTAAATGGCTTTTATCTGATTTTGATCACAACGGAAAAACGGTGATGGTTGCGCCTGCTGCAGGTTTTTATTCGACACCAAATACAGGTTTAAATCAAATCAGAATTGCTTACGTTTTAGAAGAAAAACACATTTTAGATGCTGTTTCTATTTTAGAAGAAGCTTTAAAAGCATACAAAAGTTGATTGAAATCATCAGAAAAAAATCTCTTAAAGAGATGAATACTTTTGGAATAGATGTTCTTGCTGAGCAATATATTTCTATTTCAAAAGAGGAAGAATTACAAGAAGTTCTCAGACGCATTTACGCGTCTGAGATTTTTATTTTAGGCGGTGGCAGCAATATGTTACTTACCAAAAATATAGAAAAAACAGTTGTTCACATCAACCTAAAAGGCATTGAAATCCTTGAAGAAACTGATGATTACATTGACTTAAAAGTTGCTGCTGGGGAAAACTGGCATCAATTCGTGATGTTCTGTGTTAACCACAATTATGGAGGTTTGGAGAATCTTTCTTTAATTCCTGGTTATGTTGGGACTTCTCCAATTCAAAATATCGGTGCTTACGGCGTTGAGCTTAAAGACTGTTTTTTGTCTTGTAGAGCGATTCATAGACAAACATCAGATTTTAAAACGTTTACAGCTGAGGATTGCGAGTTTGGTTACCGTCAATCTGTTTTCAAAAATAAGCTGAAAGATCAATATATCATCACAAGTGTTAATTTTAGACTTTCTAAGAAGAACCACAAACTAGTACTTGATTATGGAACTATAAAAGAAACTTTAGCAAATAGAGCTATTTCATCTCCAACTATTAAAGATATTTCTGATGCTGTAATAGCGATACGTTCGAGTAAATTACCAAACCCAAACGAGCTTGGTAATTCTGGGAGTTTTTTTAAGAATCCCATTATTTCTGTTGAAGAATTTAAAAAATTATCAGAAAAAGAAGATTTACGTTATTATGAATTGCCAGATGGCACTTATAAAATACCTGCGGGTTGGTTAATTGATCAAGTTGGTTTGAAAGGTTATCGAGATGAAGATGCAGGTGTTCACAAAAATCAAGCTTTGGTTCTTGTTAATCATGGAAACGCAACAGGTAAAGATATTCTTAATCTATCAAAACTTGTGCAAAACAAAGTAAAAGAGCGTTTTAACATTGAATTACAACCAGAAGTCAACATATTTTAGTTAGATTCATTAAATTTGTATTATGAAATTATTATTAATTACACTCGTATTATTAGGCCTTGCAGTTGCAGGAATTGCAATCAAAATTTGGGGTAAAAAAGATGGTAAATTTGCAGGAACATGTGCAAGTCAAAGTCCTTACTTAAATAAGGAAGGGCAATCTTGTAGTTTTTGTGGAAAAACACCTGAGGAACAAATAGACTGCGACGGTTCTGATAAAAAATAAGCGCTGTCTTGTGGCTTAATTTTTTATTCATCATTTATGTTGGGGTATTTTTATATCAAATAGCCTTAAATCTCTTTTTTCTAAAAACAAAGCTAACTTCAAAAAGTCAAGTTTTAAAAGAAAATGATAATTCAGGAATTTCTATAATCGTTTGTGCTCACGATGAAGCATACAATCTAAATAAAAATCTAAACTCGCTCCTTAATCAGAAAGGAGTTTCATTTGAAGTTATTGTCGTTGATGATCATTCAACTGACGCTACTTTTTCAGTTTTAAAAGACTTTCAAAAAAAGAATCCTTTTTTAAAATGTATTCAACTCAATTCTAATCAAAAATCAAAGAGAAAAGCTTTGACTGCTGGCGTTAAGGCTGCCACATATGAAAATATTTTGGTCACTGATGCAGATTGCCAACCTGCAAATGAAAATTGGGCTAGTTTATTTCTGAATAAAATCACTCAAGAAAAGCAATTGATTTTAGGAGCCTCTCCTTACTATTTAGAAAAAACTTATGTTAATCAATTAATCCAAATTGAAACATTTCAGACAGCAATTCAATTTCTAAGCTTTGCCAAAAAACAAATGGCTTATATGGGTTTAGGTCGAAATATGGCTTTTACAAAGCAAGTTTTCCAAAAATATAGCCAATATGAAGTTGATAAAAACATGACCTCAGGCGATGATGATATGTTTGTGCAGCGTGTACCTCAAAAATATATTGACATCTTAACTTTACCTGAAAGTTTTACTTTTAGTCAAGGTAAACAAAGCCTCAAAAACTGGTGGCGACAGAAAAGAAGACATTACACCACTGCTCCATCTTATATACCAAAAGATCAAATTATACTTTCTTTAAATGGTCTAAGTTTATTATTATTTTGGTTATCAAGCATTTTCTTAATTTTTTATTCAATGAATGTATTATGTTATTCAATGAATGTATTATGGTTTGTAGCAATTTTTATCATCATAAAATCATTTGTTTTTAAGAAGCATCATAAGCTGAACAATCAACAAGAAATTAAGTGGTATTGGCCGCTATTGGATTTAAATTTAGTTATCTTTCAAACATTAATAATTTTACAAAACTTGTTTCACAAACCTAAATTCTGGTCTTAAGTAAGAATGGCATCCGACGAAATCAACATCAAAAAAGCTAAAGAAGGCAATCAAACTGCGTTTAAAAAATTACTTGATAAGTATTGGGATAGTGTTTATGCTTTTCAATTAAAACGTACACAAAATGTTTATGACACAGAAGAAATTTGTATTCAGACATTTTCACGTGCTTTTGATAAGTTAGATCAATATCAAGAACAATATAACTTCAAAACATGGTTGTTGACAATTTCGAAAAATATTCAAATAGATTTACATCGTAAAAAGAATATTAAAACATCTGATATTGATGCGAATAACGCCTATCAAATTGCTGACATTGAACCCACTGTTGAGGATAAAATAATTACAGAGCAAAATTTATCAAAACTACTTGAGCATATTAAAACTCTCAAACCACATTATCAAGAAGTGATTCATCTAAGATACTTTAAAGAGTTGAGTTATAAAGCCATTGCTGAAGAATTGAATCAACCCATCAACAATGTTAAAGTCAAGCTTTTAAGAGCAAAAAAACTATTGGCTGAAAGCATCAAAAAAATCGACTGAAAGTAATTCTTCTTATTAGTTCCATCATCACGCAACTTTATTATCAACTCTAAAAAACAGTTAAACTGTTTAAGAATGAAGCTCCTTAAAAAAAGTTTTTGATTTTATCTTAAAAATCATAGAATGTCTCTCCTTAAACGCTAAAAAAGCTTAAAACTGTCTCAAAAGGATTAATTTTTCTTACTTTTGCACCAGAATAATTAAATTAAAATACGCGAAATGAAAGCTTTACAGATTGAAGATATTAAAAAAATAGTTAGTACGATAGGATACCCAAAATTCTATAAAAAACTAATCAAAACCTTAGAAGAAGATTATTCAAACTGGGAAACATTTGATAAAACGCCTAGACTTGCAAATCACGTTCCTGATGGTGTTATTGAATTAATGCCGATTTCTGACGACAAATTATATAGTTTTAAATATGTAAACGGACACCCAAAAAACCCATTACAAAATCACATGACTGTTATGGGAACAGGGCAATTGTCTGAAATTTCAACTGGTGCACCTTTGATGTACACAGAAATGACATTATTAACAGCTTTAAGAACTGCTGCAAACTCAGTAATGGCTGCTAGATATATGGCAAAAAAAGAATCAAAAGTTTTGACATTAATCGGAACTGGAGCACAAAGTGAATTCCAATTCTTAGCCTTTAAAGAATATTTCCCACTTGAGGAAGTACGTTACTATGACACTGATGCTAAAGCAATGGATAAGTTTGAGCGTAACATGAAAAGTTTCGATATGAAACTAACACGTTGCGAAAGCGCTAAAGAAGCTGCTCAAGGTGCAGATATTATTACAGTATGTACTGCTGATAAAAGATATCAGACAATCTTAACTAAAGACATGATTACTTCTGATGTTTACATCAATGCTATTGGTGGAGACTGCCCAGGAAAAACTGAAATTGGTAAAGATTTAGTTGAATCATCATATATTGTTTGTGAATTTTTAGAGCAATGTAAAATTGAAGGTGAAATCCAACAATTGGCTGACGACTTTACTTGTACAGAGTTATATGAAGTTGTGAGAGGAGAAAAGAAAGTAAATGTTGAAACACATGGAACTATTCTTTTTGATTCTGTTGGTTTTGCTATCGAAGATTACTCTGCTTTGAGATTAACTTATGATTTAGCAAAAGAATTAAACATAGGAACTGAAATGAATTTTATTCCTGAACTTGATGATGTGAAAAATTTATTTCAATTAATGTCATAAATATATATATTGATATTTACTAAAAAAGCTGTCTCATTAATTTGAGACAGCTTTTTTTATGGTGAAATTTCTTCAAAATTAAATTTAATAACAGTCAGTTTTTGCTTTTTCCCAAAGCAACATGCCACCCCTAAGATCAGAAACATCTTTGTAACCTAAATTTTCAAGAATTTCAGAAGCTTTTCCACTTCTGTTTCCTGAACGGCAATACACTAATATTTCTTTGTCTTCAGGTAACTTGCTAAGTTGTTCTTTAAAATCATCATCAAAGAAATTGATTAAAGTTGAATTTTTGATGTGTCCATTTTTGTATTCTTTTGGAGTTCTAACATCGATAATCTGAACATCATCCGATTTCATTTTATCACAAAATTCTTGCGGACTTAAAATTTCATGTTTTTCCTGTGCTTGGATTTCAGATAAAAGTCCAAATGATAAAAAAGCGACTATTGTTATAAGAGTTCTCATTGGTTTTATAATTTTTCAGGTTGATAACGTCGTTTTAAATAAAATTTAAACAATGGTTTTATGCAATTGTATTTCAGCAAAGGATTTTAAATTTCCTAATGTTCTATCTAAATATTGTATCAACAAAAATAGAGATTTAATAGCTGATGAAAAGTTAAGACAATGTTTATTTTAATGACAGTATTTTTTTTTGAAATAGTCTTAATTTATATCATTAAAAAAACATATTGAAAAATAACTGGCTTTAGTCATGTTTTTAGATTAAAATAAAATTTAATTTTGGTATAATATTAAGTTTTCAATGAATCAAGACTCAAGATCATATTCGCGAAAGTTTTTCAATAAAATCAACTCGACAATTAATTGGAAAAGCAGATCTATACAATTTGTAACTTCTTTTTTAATTGCTTTGGTTTTAAATTATTTCATCAGCGGTGAAGCTCTAAATGAAGCGCAAAGCTCCGTACTTTTCATTCTTATTTTTGCAATCGGTTTGTGGGTAACAGAAGCAATTCCGCCTTTTGCCGTCGGTATTCTCATCATTGGTTATTTGGTTTTTACGATGAGTAATCTCGAATCAGAAAACGTGAAACAATACATTCAAACTTGGTCAGACTCTGTGATTTGGCTCTTTTTAGGTGGTTTTTTTATAGCCGAAGCTATGAAAAAAACGGCTCTTGATATTGCTTTACTTAAATTTTCAGTGCCTTATTTTGGAAATAAGTCTAAAAATATTTTATTAGGATTAATGATCATTACTGCTTTCTTATCAATGTTGATGAGTAACACAGCCACGACAGCGATGATGATTGCGAGCATCTCTCCTATTATTTATAAACTTGGCAAAAAAGCGCCATTGACAAAAGCTTTGTTGATTGGTATTCCTTCTGCAGCAGCAATTGGCGGGATGGGAACCATTATTGGTTCTGCGCCTAACGCCATTGCCGTCGGAGCCTTAGATGGCATTGGCATCCGCATTAGTTTTCTTGAGTGGATGATGTTTGGTATTCCAGTTGCTATGATTTTAATTATATTTTTTTGGCAGGCTTTACTTCAGAAATATAAAATCAAAACTAGTAATCTATCCCTTGATTTTCTTGCAAACGAACAACTTGAAATTGACAGTGAAAAAACTGAAGTTACTAAATTACAAACGCGAGTTACAATTATCATTATACTCACAAGTTTGCTTTTTTGGCTAACTTCGCAATGGACAGGCATACCAGTTGCTGGTGTTTCTGGAATTCCTATTGTTGGATTAACAATGTTTAGAATTCTCGATGCCGATGATATGCGAAAATTACCTTGGGATACCTTAATGCTAGTTGCTGGAGGTTTGTCTCTTGGTATTGCCGTTCAACAGCAAGGCTTAACCGATTACTTCATTAGTTTTATCAATTTAGAGTCTCTGAATTATTACGTTTTACTTTTCGTATTTGCCATCATTAGTGTTGTTTTTTCAAACTTTATGAGTAACACAGCAACAACAACTATTATGGTGCCTTTAGCACTTTCGGTCACGGCAGCTTTACCAGGAATTTCAGATGAAATTATTCCTTTAATTATCGCTTTAACCGCTTCTTGTGCATTGTTACTCCCAGTGTCAACACCACCTAATGCGATTGCATTCAGTACAGGAAAATTACAACAATCAGACTTTAGGTTTGGTGGTATTTTAATCGGATTTTTAGGCCCTATTATCGTGATTTCATGGATACTCCTCTTGCAATTATTTGTTTAAATATCATTTGCTTAAAAAGAATTTTACACTAAAAAACAGCAAATCCAAACAATGCCTTATTTTTGCGGCATGGCAAGAAAGAAAAATAAAAGAAAATCCTTCGAAGATATTGAAGTGATTGATGCAGGAAGTAAAGGAAAAGGTATTGGAAAAGCACCTGATGGTCGTGTCTTAATCATTGATAAGGTTGTCCCTGGCGATATTGTCAATGTACAAACTTATAAAAAACGAAAAGCTTATTATCAGGCTAAACCCACTGAAATTGTTAAAGCTTCAGATAAAAGAACAGAGCCAGTTTGTCAACATTTTGGCGTTTGTGGAGGTTGCAAATGGCAGAATATGGCTTATGAACATCAGCTTTTTTATAAACAAAAAGAAGTTGAAGAAAACCTCAACCGAATTGGCAAAATAGATTTACCTGAAACGCAACCAATTTTAGGAAGCCAAGAAATTTATTTCTATAGAAATAAAATGGAGTTTTCATTTAGCGATAGCCGTTGGCTTACTGAAGATGAAATCAATAGTGAAGAAACCATCAATGACAAAAATGCACTTGGTTTTCATATTCCTGGTATGTGGGATAAAATTTTAAATATTGAAAAATGCCACCTTCAAGCAGATCCTAGCAATGATTTAAGAAATAAGGTGAGAGACTTTGCTGATCAGAATAATCTTGAGTTTTTCAATCCACGTCACAAAACAGGCTTGCTAAGGACCATGATGATCAGAACAACTTCAACTGGTGAAACCATGGTCCTCATTCAGTTTTACGATGATTTAAAAGAAGAAAGAGAATTACTTCTTGATTATATTAAAGATGAATTTCCTCACCTAACTTCTTTACTTTACGTCATCAATCAAAAAGCAAATGACACAATTTACGATCAAGAAATTGTTTGTTATGCTGGTCGAGATCATATTTTTGAAAGCATGGAAGGCTTAAAATTCAAAATTACAGCAAAATCTTTCTATCAAACAAATTCAGAACAAGCCTACGAGCTATATAAAATCACAAGAGATTACGCTGATTTAAAAGGTGATGAACTCGTATATGATTTGTATACAGGAACAGGAACAATTGCTCAGTTTGTTGCCCAAAAAGCGAAAAAAGTCGTTGGTATTGAAGCTGTGCCAGATGCAATTGAAGCTGCAAAAGAAAATGCAAAAGCCAATGGAATTGATAACACAAGTTTTTTTGCAGGTGATATGCGAAAAGTTTTTACTGATGAAATTATCGCTAAAAACGGTCAACCTGATGTGATCATCACTGATCCGCCACGTGAAGGTATGCATGCTGATGTTGTTGCACAAATTCTGAAATTAGCTCCAGAAAAAATTGTTTACGTCAGCTGTAATTCTGCAACGCAAGCAAGAGATTTGGCTTTGCTAGATTCACTTTATAAAGTTGACAAAGTTCAACCAGTTGACATGTTTCCGCAAACACATCATGTTGAGAATGTTGTACGATTAAGTTTAAAATAAAAACATGAAAGCTTTTAAATATTTGTTTATTACTGCATTAACGCTTCTGCTTTTTAGCGCTTGCGAACGCGATGACATTTGTCCTGAAGATGCGCCAAAAACACCTCAGCTAGTCATTCAGTTTTTTGATGTTTCTAATCCTGAAATTCTAAAAAATGTTCCAAAACTCAAAATTGTTGCTCCTGGAAATGATACTTTGGATTTTGATACAACATCTGAAATCAAGCTACCATTAAAGACAAGCGAAAATATGACTGAGTATGATTTTATTCAGAAATCATTATCTAATAGTCCAAATGTTGACCGGTTAATTTTTGATTACGCAAGAACCAATGAATTTGTCAGTCGCGCATGTGGATTTAGAGTTGTTTATCTTGACTTTCAAGGAACACTTATCAACGACTCTAATGAATGGATTAAAGGCGTTTTAGTGGAAGAATCAAATATCAATAATGAAAATGAAACACATCTCAATATATATCATTAGTAGCTTCCTATTTTTAAGTCAAATGAGTTTTGCTCAAACACAAGATTCCATTACTTATAAGGAACGATACGGTTTAACATTAGGCGTCGATTTAAGTAAACTTGGGCGTTCATTTTTGGATGATGATTATGAAGGTTTAGAAATATTTGGTGATTATCGTCTCACAAAAGATCTCTATATCGCTGCTGAAATTGGTAATGAAGAATATACTTATAATGAGAAAAACTTAGTTTCAACTGCCGATGGAAGCTATATCAAAGCTGGTGTTAATTACAATGTTTATCAAAACTGGATTGGGATGCAAAACATTATTTATGTTGGTGGCCGCGTTGGTTTTTCTAGTTTTAATCAGACTTTAAAAGAATATACAATTTCAGCATCTCAAAATTATTTTGATCCAGATGTCAGAGTTGATGAAAAGAAATTTGATAACCTGACAGCGACTTGGGTTGAATTAAAAGCGGGATTACGTGTTGAAGTTCTCAGAAATCTCTACCTCGGTGCTCATGTGCAACTCAAAGTAGGAGTTTCTTCAACTGAACTTCATAATTTTGATAATCTTTATATTCCAGGTTTCCACAGAACTTATGATAGTTCAAGCATAGGGGCTGGCTGGGGTTACTCTATCAGTTACTTGATACCCCTATTTACGAAAACAAAATCTCAGAAAATAGACAGTGACTAAAAAACAAGATGATTAATCTTGTTTTTTAGCTTTCTTTGAACCTTTATAGATATCGTAACGCAATAATCGGGATTCAAGTTTTGCGTTAAAAACTTTTATTTTTCGAGAAGGTCTTAACCCAACATGTTTCATTGCACCACCTTCTACAACAGCAATAAACCAAGCCGTTGTGTCAGGATAACCCTGTTTAAGTGTATCTCCTATTTGACTATAAAATTCAGGAATATTAATATCTAAACGCTCTCCATAAGGCGGATTGAATAGCATGTGTAAGTGGCGATCAGATTCTTTTTCTGTTTCAAAGAAATCTTTCCTTTCAACATTTATAAATTCTGAAAGGTTTGCGTTTTTCACATTCTGAATTGCTTTTTCTACAGCAGAAGGCGCTTTATCATAAGCTTTAATTTTAAAATGAAAAGGTCTGATTTTCTTTAAAGCTGAAGCTTTTATTTTTTCGTAAAAAGAGCGATCAAATTCAGGCCATTTCATAAAAGCAAAATCTTCTCTGTTAATGTTTGCAGGAATTTGGCAAGCAATCATCGCTGCCTCGATCGCAATTGTACCACTTCCACACATCGGGTCAAGAAAATCACATTGACCATCCCAACCAGAAGCTAAAAGCAAACTTGCCGCAAGGACTTCATTAATTGGAGCAATATTGGTCGCAGATTTATAGTTTCTTTTAAAAAGAGGTTCGCCAGAAGTATTGATGCTCAAGTTGCATTGAAAACGATCAATATGTACATTTAAACGAAAGTCTGGTTCTTTAGTATCAATATTTGGTCGGGTTGAAAATTTATCACGAAAGCGGTCAACAATCGCATCTTTTGCTCTAAAAACAACATAGCGTGAATGATTAAAAACTTCAGAATTGACGGTTGAATCAATAGCAAAGCTTCCGTTTTTGTCAATATAATCTTCCCAAGGAAACTCATACAAACGTTGATAAAAATCTTGTTCGTTATCAATTCTAAAAGATTTGATGGGTTTAAGAATGCTAATTGCTGTTCTTAAGCAAAGATTAGCTTTATACATAAAGCCTGTATCACCTTCAAAACTCACGTGTCTCACGCCTTCTTTCACGTTCATTCCGCCGAGGTTCTTAATTTCTTTAGCCAAAACAGATTCAAATCCGTGTAATGACTTGGCGGTCATTGAAAAGTTTTCCATCATTATAAATTTTGCACAAAAATACATTTGTATCTTTAATCTTCCTTCTATTTAAGAAATAATACTTTATAAAATTTTTCATTTTACGAAGTTCAATAGAAATAGAAAAAAATTAATTAATATCTTTGCAAGCATTTTTTTTCAAACACTTAACTTTCTGGATGAATATTATTTTACCACCCATAATAGCTGTAGGTATTGGTTTTATCGCTGCTTACTTTCTTAATAAAAAAGATTTTTCTGTTAACTTACTTTTGGCTTTTAGTGGTGCATTCTTGCTTTCTATTACTGTTTTAGAGTTTTTACCCAGTATTTATGAAAGCGAAAACCCTGATGTTGGCTTTTATATATTAATTGGTCTTTTATTACAGATTATTTTGGAGTATTTATCAGGAGGTGCCGAGCATGGTCATTTGCATATTGACAAAAGCAAAACGACTTTCCCTTGGGTTTTATTTGTTAGTTTATGTTTACATTCATTTTTAGAAGGTTTGCCTTTACATCACGGACATCATTTAATGTATGCCGTTATTATTCATAAAGTTCCTGTTGCCATTATCATTGCTTCTTTTTTGTTTAAAACAGAAATGAGTAAAGGAAAAATTAGTTTCTTTTTGATTTTGTTTGGCCTAATGACACCACTTGGTGCTTTTATGCAACAATCTTTTGATTTCATAAGTACTTACAGTATTTATTTTGACGCCCTTGTTGTGGGTATTTTTCTGCATGTTTCAACCACAATTTTATTTGAATCTTCAAAAGATCATAAATTCAATTTATCCAAATTTGGGATGATTCTTTTAGGAATCGTGATTGCTTTATTGATTTAAAAGCCTTTAGGTTATCATAATTATTTTTTTATAAAAAATAAATAAAATAAGCCAGTTTATATCGCAAGAGCGAAGCTCATTAAAGTTTCTATGAGCATGTAACCATTTATTATATAATTACCTGCTTGAAAGCAGATAGTATAAAATACCCTATAGTTAGCAGATAAAATTAGTCATCAAAATAAACCTGTTTTGATTTCCTATACTCTGATGGTCTTTTCCCCATAATTTCATGAAAGGTATTACTGAAAGTCGGTAAACTGTTATAGCCAACTCTATTTGCTATTTCTGAAATATTATAATTAGGATTCATCAAAAGTTCCAAAGATTTAAATATCCTTAATCGCGTATAATATTTAATAAAAGACATACCTAAATCTTTTTTAAATAAACGATTTAAGTACACGACAAAAATTGAATTAGATTAAGGTCATATTTATTAGTTCCTGATAACAAGCATTTTGAGATATAGTCTAATCCATATCTGAAGACTGATATAGCTCTTCTTCCGTGTTTTTTGATTCTTATTGGTTTTATTTGAGTATCAATAAAGTCTCCAATTTTATAACACCACACAAATGCTATCATCACGAGCATGATTAACTTTTCCAGTCTTTCAGGGTGYGTAACGTGAGTATCTTCAAGATTGAACCCGCTGGTTTTAAGAGCCCTGAACAAGCTCTCTATCTGCCATCTTTTAGTATAATACTCTAGTGCCTCATCTGGTTTGTTGAATGATACTATAATGCAAAAGTCAACTTTTCCATCTTTAATGGATTTTGTGCCTGATAAGTAACAATATTCCCCGTGCATCC
>NZ_NEXQ01000010.1:0-5971 GCF_002810405.1 Psychroflexus sp. S27
GTTCAGGGCTCTTAAAACCAGCGGGTTCAATCTTGAAGATACTCACGTTACACACCCTGAAAGACTGGAAAAGTTAATCATGCTCGTGATGATAGCATTTGTGTGGTGTTATAAAATTGGAGACTTTATTGATACTCAAATAAAACCAATAAGAATCAAAAAACACGGAAGAAGAGCTATATCAGTCTTCAGATATGGATTAGACTATATCTCAAAATGCTTGTTATCAGGAACTAATAAATATGACCTTAATCTAATTCAATTTTTGTCGTGTACTTAACTAAAACTAAATTGAGTTATTATGGTTGGGTTAAGCTAAATCAAAGTTTAATAAAACTCACTATACTAAACTTCTCACTTGAATAAACTAAAGTATTAAATTATTATTAATTTTCATAATAATTTATTATTAATATAAAAGTATTTCTTAATTGATTGAATTTTAATCTAATTAATCTTAGAATTTAAAACCAAATGAAAAAAGGAATCTACTGTCTTCTTTACTGCTATAAAAACCTACATTAGCTGTTAAAGCATTGAATCCATTGATGAAAATAGATCCTCCGTAAGAGTTATGCCATTTATCCGATTGATCAAAATCTGACCACACACGTCCATAATCAAAACCTGCCGAGACGCCTAAACGTATAGGGATAAAGTTTGTTTTAAACTTTGTAATACCTACTCTTAAATCTGTGGTTTGATAAAATGAACGTTTACCCATAAACCTTTCATTTCTAAAACCTCTTAAACTCGAATTACCACCAATTGTAGCCGCATGGTAATATTCATAATTATCACCAATGATAATTTCACCTTCTGCTTTAGTGGCTAGGGTGGCAGCCCCACTTTCATGAATAGGATATACAAATGAAAGCATTGGTTTGATGTAGCTAAATTCGTTATTATATTTGTTTTCAATATTCCTTTTATAACCTGCCGAAATACCGACATCAATTCCGCGTCTTGGTAAAGCAATTAACATACTTTTTGTATTATAATTGATGCCAACTTCACCACCCATATAAAGTTGATTATCATAAATATCATCAGTTGATGAGAAATATGATTCTGAAAAGCTGTCAGCTTTTTCCATCAATTGATTTGATTCAAATATCATTGTGATATGACCTCTTAAGTATTCATCTTTCCTATAAATGAGAGAAGGAGAGAGAGACCATTTTTTAAGTTTTGTGCGGTTGAAATCTCTGTCGACATCATCTTTATGATATGATGTGTTGTTGCCAATTCCAAAAAAGTTTGATAAAAAATTTCCACTAGAGAAATAAGCATCAATACCAAAATTCCAATTGTAAAAAAGATGTGCAAATTCGCCTTTGTATTCTAATTCTATACCATCACTCAAAAACATATAATTTGATATGATTTCGTGATAGTTTGTAAAAGGATTTTTAACTAAACCATCATGTGTAATCTGTGTTTGTAAGCCTAGTTGTATACCTTGATCACCACTGTAATCTACAGAAGGTAGAATAATGAATTCTGTATGTTTACGCTTGTCAGGGTTGTAATTATTGATATCGTAAGAATCTGTTATAAATTTAGAAGATACATTGTTATAAGTATTGTCTTTCGATTTATAGTCGTAAACTTTTGCTTTTTTAGGATTTTCAAAATTGTAAATATCATGCTCTTCACCCCCCATGATTTTTAGTGGAATTAATTTATTTCCTTTTCCTGAAATGGAGATTTCATCATCGCCATCTAAGCCGTAAAGCCAAATTTCTTTGGTTTCTTTTTTATTATATTTTTTATCGAACATTAATTCATCATCTTCATAAATCTTGATTTGGGTTACACCATCTTTCTGTCTTACAATATCAATAATATTATCTTCATTTGTGGCAGTGATAATGTCATGCTTTTTGAAGAATTTGTAATAATCTTTTGCAATTTGCATCAAGTTTTCTCGACGTTGTTTTAAAACGCTTTTGATGTGATCAATACTTTCATCTTGCGTATCTGGATGTAAATTGTTGAAGGCTTTTTCAATGACTTCATCTGATATATTTTCTTTAATGTAATCAGCTTGTTCTTCCCAGTTTTCCCAAGTAGAATGTGTAATTAAACTCTGGTCTAACACGTGACCAGAATAGTTAAGCCATTCAATATTTTTAACTTCAGGCTCATAAGTTTGCATTTTGCGAAGTAATGGTACGCCTAACTTAAACATACTTATTAAAGGTCCATCATATTTAGGGAAAGCTTGATCTCTATCTCTTGGAATTGGTTTGTAAAGTTTTGTGCCATTTTCTTGTTCATGTAATGCCCAGCGCCACTGATCAGGGTGCCTGTCCCAATCACCGATTAGCATATCAAAAAGCCGTGCTCTAATAAATAAGTCTTCATCTATTTTGACGTCTTTATCATCTTGTATTTCAAGATACAGATCTTTTGTACTGATGATATCATCAGCATTTCCAAAAGTTTCAAAAGATTTATTTTCATCACCTACGTGTTCTTCAAACATATAAAGCTTATCTCCATAAGTCTCATTAAACCGTCCAAGGTTTTTTTGCTTTGGCACGTAATAAATTTTCGGATTTGCATGAGAAATGCTGATTTCGTCAAGTAAACTTCCAACAGCAAAAGGTGCATAAGGATGCGCAGTTGTGTAGAAGTCTTGAATGATATCTTCAGCAATTGTGTTTCTCATATAATCCACAACATAGTGATCCTTAATTGAAGTTTGTATAAAACGTAAAGCACTTTTTTTAAGTTCACGAATGTTATATTCATGTTCATCTTCACTTGCTAATCTCAAAGTTCGAGACTGACTTCCGCCTCCAGCTCTAACAGCTTTTAAACTAGGATCAATATCATTGAGAAATAAAATTGGAGCATTGATTTTTCTGCTATAAATGTTTCTGTAATGATCACCCCAAAACCATTTATAAATATTTGATTTATCTGTTTCTTCTTCTGTATAAATTGAAGCTTCTTGATGAGAATCAAATTCTGATTTATTATGATAATCTAATTCATCAGGATCTTCTTTTTTTAATTCGATTTGTTTAATGAAAACCAGTTCAGCTTCGTCATTTTTATCTAATTCATAGATCAAAACTTCTGAGGTTCCATCTTTAAAAACATTGAGTTTAACAAAACCATAATTATCAGATCCGAAATGTCCATCTTCTTCATCAGGTCTTGTTTTTTTTGTTTTGGCTGTGGCACCACTAATGATTTGCGGGATACCATCGTCGCTCAAATATTGTAGGTTTCTGTGATTTCCAGATACAAATATGACATCTTCAAATTGGCTAGCTAAAGTTTCTAATCGTCCATTTAAGAAATCTAAATCTGGCGCATAGAAATTTTGTTTTGAAAAACCGCCCATTCGTCCAAAAAAACCTTTTCTGCTGGCGCTTAAAACAGGGTGATGAATAGCGACAATAATCGTTTTGTTTTGTTCATCCTTCATCTCATCTTTAAACTTTGCAAAGAAATCTTCTCTTGTTTTAATATCGCAATCGTTATTGACATAAGGATGATCATCCCAGTTTTCGAGATACCATTGCGAATCAACCATCACGAGTTCAACTTCGTCACTTAAAGTTTCTCTCTCAATTGGACATCCATCATTAGGCCAAAATTCACTATTTGAATTATCTTGAATAAAAGACTCTAAATCATCAAGTGCTTGATGTCCTTTTTTGTTCCATTCGTGTTTTCCTGGAATATAAATGCGGCGACCATTAAAATCTTTTAATACCGAAATGAGGTTTTCTTTTAAGAATTTTTCTTCAGCATTTCTACCCTTTTTATTATCAGGGTAACCATGCTTTCTGGTTTGATTACCTAAAGCAACAAAAACAGCATTTTCATCTTCTTGAGAAGCTTTTACAATAGCTTCAAGAATTTCATTTGCTTTGGATTTTTTGGTAATTCCTGTATTTCCTGTTAGATAAAGCGACGCAGAAATCTCTTTTTCTTGAGCATGAGTAAGACTTGCAATACCAAATATCAGAACTGCTAAAAAATGATATTTAATTGCTAAGATTTGCGATAGTTTTGTGTTCATGTTGGTTTTGTTAAATAAGTTGCTCTAAAATCTTAAAAATTATTGATTATTTATTTTTTTTAACGCATTATAACATTCTCTATCCTTATTGTTATCATTATTTTATGAATCTATACAAAAAATCTAAATCAAATTATATTCATAAAAAAAGCCTTTAGATTGAAAATCATATCTAAAGGCTTTTAGGTGTTTTTAAAAAAACAACCGAATTAAAGTGTTTCTTTTAACCATTTAAAAAATTCACGTTGCCATACCAATGAGTTTTGACCGTTGAGAACCCAGTGATTTTCTTCAGGAAAATAAAGTAATTTACTTTTGATGCCTTGGAGCTGGGCTGCTTGGAAAGCTTCTAAACCTTGACCAATCGGTACTCTGAAATCTAAGCCACCTTGAATAACTAAAATAGGCGTATTCCAGTTTTGAACGTAATTGATCGGATTAAATTCATTGTAAGCTTTTTGTGCAGCTTCATTATCTTTCTCCCAATAAGCGCCACCTAAATCCCAGTTGACAAAGAACATTTCCTCAGTTGTTCCGTACATACTATTCCAGTTGAAAATCCCATCATGAGCGATAAAACTTTTAAATCTGTTGTCGTGATTTCCTGCTAAATAAAATGCTGAATAACCTCCGTAGCTTGCACCTATACATGCTAAGCGCTCATTATCAACATAACTTTCTTGAGCAATATCATCAATTGCGGCTAAATAGTCTTCCATATTTTGTCCGCCGTAATCCTTACTGATTTGCTCATTCCATTCAACACCATATCCCGGCATTCCTCTTCGGTTTGGCGCAATAACAATATAACCTTGTGCTGCCATTAATTGAAAATTCCAACGGAAAGAATAAAATTGACTTAAAGCGCCTTGTGGTCCACCTTGGCAATATAAAATTGTTGGGTATTTTTTATTTTTATCAAAATTTGGAGGATAAGCTACCCAACTTAACATTTCTTTTCCATCAGTTGTTGTTGTCATGCGTTTTTCAATTTTTCCTAACTTGATGTTATTATAAACATCATCGTTTTGGTGAGTTAATTGACGCATTTTACCATTTTTAGAATTGACAACATACAACTCAGTAGCATGATTCATATCTTGACGAGCAACAACTAAATCACGCTTATGTTGACCAATAACACTTTGAATGTCAAATTGTCCTTGAGTGATCTGTTTAGGTCTTTGATTAGCTTTCGCCTTAATTTCAAATAACTGAACTGTTCCTTTTACTGGTGCAACAAAGTAAATTGTTTTTCCGTTTTCTGACCATTTGAAATTATTGACTGTGCCATCCCAATCTGCAGTTAAGTTGATGTGTTTTCCATCTCGAGAAATGATGATATCATTTTTATCAGACTCGTATCCGTCACGTTTCATTTGTAACCAAGCTAATTCACCTTTATTTGAAAAAGCAGGGTTTGTGTCATAACCTTTATTATCAGAGGTTAAGTTGCGGGTTTTTTGAGTTTTAAGGTTGTAAGCATAAATATCAGTATTTGTGCTGACTGCATAATCGGTACCACTTAATTTTTTACTCACGTAAAGAATTTCAGTTCCAT
Organism: Psychroflexus sp. S27; assembly: GCF_002810405.1. Taxonomy (NCBI): domain Bacteria; kingdom Pseudomonadati; phylum Bacteroidota; class Flavobacteriia; order Flavobacteriales; family Flavobacteriaceae; genus Psychroflexus; species Psychroflexus sp. S27. The sequence goes on from NZ_NEXQ01000010.1 coordinate 5,607, forward strand.
CAGGATTCCAGATATAATCTTCTGAGCCGCCAAATGGTTCTGTTGGCGTGTCATAAGGCTCATTTGGCATAATGTCAATTGCATTTTCGGCTCCAATTTTTTTATAAAAAATAATTAAGTACACGACAAAAATTGAATTAGATTAAGGTCATATTTATTAGTTCCTGATAACAAGCATTTTGAGATATAGTCTAATCCATATCTGAAGACTGATATAGCTCTTCTTCCGTGTTTTTTGATTCTTATTGGTTTTATTTGAGTATCAATAAAGTCTCCAATTTTATAACACCACACAAATGCTATCATCACGAGCATGATTAACTTTTCCAGTCTTTCAGGGTGTGTAACGTGAGTATCTTCAAGAT
>NZ_NEXQ01000009.1:0-29733 GCF_002810405.1 Psychroflexus sp. S27
TTATTATTTATCCCAATTATATCTTGCAAGGCACAAGTTTTAAATAATCCTAATATAAATCATAATTTACCATTTGTTGGTACTTGGGAATATCAAAATGGAAATGATATTTTTAGAATTAATATGTGGGAGGATGAAGAAGACCTTAAGGGTGACTATTGGTTTATTGAAGTTAATAATGGAGTAGAAACTATTATATGTGAGTCTAATTATAATATTCCTGGGACAGATGTTTACAATGGTTATGTACTATTCGGCGGATCTATTGACGGCATAAAAATGGGATTACAAATTGATGACAATACCATAGATTGTCGAAACGGATTGTATGAAAGAAAGGGAATATCAGGCAGTGCAAGTCTAACGATACAAAATCCTGAGTGCACTAATTGCCCTGTAACAGCATTATGGAAAGTTCAGCGAATGAGAGGCATAAGAATTGGGGACCAACCTACTGAGTTTAGTGTGCCAAATAATGTCATTATGACCAAAGTAAATTAAAAACTAACCACAACAATGTGTAAAAGTAATAGCGAAGCCAGTGATAAAAACGAAAAATGAGTTTTAAACTTATCGCTTAAGATTTAAGAAAAGTTACGAGCCAAAATCTCGCTACTACTCTTACACAAACACGTTACCACTAAGCTAAAAAATCGAATTTCTTAAAATCCTCTACTCTATTTTTAAAATTAAGAGATTTAAAAAAATATTGAAAACGGATGATTACACTCTGAATAAAATAAAAACTTGAGCTTGCCATAAAAAATTGACATTACGAATCAAGACGAGCTAGTCAAAGTATTGGAATTAGAAAATCGTTACGGAGAAATGAATTCAGAGCTATCCAAAAGAAATTGAAACTAAGATTTAAGACAAATTTGCCAAAATATAGGATTTGAAAATCGTTGTGAAAATATGATTTGCGCTGGTCGATTGAACTTATTAATAAAATCAAATTTTCAGAATATCAAAAACGATGAAAAACCAAGCGCGCCGAAAAAAATTGCATTTTTTAGAGGATTTTAAGTTGAATATTAATGTTAAGAAATAGTTGATCCGAAGRAAAAAAAGCCTAGTGGTAACAATGCATATACTTAATGCTTGTGTTCGGTGATGAAAAAATAAGTTTGAGTATTTTTATAAAAGTCTGTAACTTGAAAACAAAATAAAAGCTAATTAAGGTCGCACTAAAGTATATGCTAGACCGTTAGCAAAAATATTAACCTAAAATTAACGTTCATTGTTAAAGGAAAACTAAATTTGTAAAAAATAAATTAACCTATATTTCTTATGAAAAAAACAAATCTACCATTAGCAATACTTGTAAGTATTCTAACTTTTATGACATCCTGTGAGAAGGACGACTCATTTTCAGAGAATAAATTGTCTAATGAATTTAATTCTGAATCCTATATGAAAAAAGGTACTGGAGATGACAAATACACAGTTTTGGGCACTCAAAAGGAAATTCCGTGCTCTGTCGAAAATATGGCAGAAGCCTACCAAAGCATTTTAAAAAACCCTACGGCAGTAAAACATCCTGACAAAAATTATCCGATAAACAAAACCCATTTGTATGTGAAATTTAAACCACAGGACAGCATTCAGTACAACAAAATTGTCAACGATACAATTTTGGCTGTATCTGATGAACCATTTGAATATGAAATAGCAAACCAAGGGTCAATATACTTAGACCCGAAGGCCAATGATACCATTTTTACCTTTTACTATTCCGTAGTTCCAAAGGATTATCAAATACCTAGCGAGGTACCTCACGAAATACTCAAAGACCTGCATTTTACAAGTGAAGATGCAATAGGCGAAACACCATCAGAAAAAGAAGAAAATATACTTGATTTTTATGAAGACCTCAATACAGAGGCATTAAAAATTTCTGACAATTTAGAGGAGGATGAGAAAAAAGAACATACCTACTTTCAGAACGACCCTAGCGAAAGATTAAGCTATGATGATGTAAAAAGGCTTGGACTTAAGGTAAAGGACGTACAAATAAACTACGAATTAGAACCAAATGATGAGGATGTAGAAGGGGAAGCAAGGTTATTTAGAAGAAGAAAATGGCGTCCTAGCGGAACAATAACTGTGCAAGAAGACGCCATAAACCAAAGTGTTGGAGTTATGGGAGCGCGAGTTCGAGTAAGAAAATGGGGATGGTTAGTAATAAGAAAAGCCCATACCAACCGCAATGGTTACTTTGAGACATCAAGAACAAGAACAAAAAGAGTAAAATATGCTTTATACTTCAAAAACAGAAGAAGTGGCAATATCAGACGTTTTACTGTAAAAGCAAGTTCTTGGTTTTGGAATGCAAGAGATAGAGGACACGCAACACACAAGCGTAGAGCTTGGAGGAGACACTATACCTATGGGAGAAGACAATTTTATGGTTACGTTCAAAATGCTGCTTTCGATTACTACACTCGCATTGCACCACAATTCGGATTGAGTATGCCAAAAGACAGGATAAATATTAATGCAACTTATACAGCCTGTCAAAGTTCACAACACAGACCAGCCGTTTTAACATTATTGCCAGTTTCTCGATTAAGAATCACTAGGAGGAGTGGTAATTGTAACTACAGAGCCAGTGACGGCATTTATGCCACAACAGTGCACGAACTCACACACGCAGGACATCAAAGAATGGATGCAGGTATGTTTTCCATATTTCATAGTGGTAGTTGTAACAGAGCAGTACTAACCGAAAGTTGGGCAGAAGGTGTTGAAACAATTGTAACTAATCAAAGATATTTAACTCTTGACCCAAATTATTTAGCAACAAATAGATTCAATAATACAAATTTAAGATTATGGAATGACGGAAGACAAGCCAATACAGTTGCACAAATGAATGAGTATACGCCTATTGTTGCTGATTTAATTGATAATGTAAATCAAAATACTATTCCTGGTATTGGTGGTATTCAACCTATTGACAGAGTTACAGGGTATAATCTTAATCAAATTCAAAATGCTTTGGATAATTGCCGAGATATTGATTGTTGGGAAAATAATCTTAGAAACTATTATTTCAATGCCACAGAAAACAATCTCAATGAACTTTTTGATTATGTAAGGGATGTAAGAAATAACAATTTAAGTACACCTTGTAATTAGAAATCGATTATGAAAAAAATATTAATATTAATTGGGATTTTACTTTTTAGCTGTACCGATGAGCCAGACTTAAATAATTATAATTTGGAAATTCAAAATAATTCTAATGAAAATCTTAACATTGAGGCGTATTTTGAAGGAAACCTAATTTCAAACATTAATTTAAGTGCAAATAATTCAGGTTTAGAATGTACATATAGTGACGAAAGTTTCATAGGCTATAAATTAACTCAATGCCAAATAGACTCTATAATTTTTAAGTTTGAGAATAACAAAGGTTATATTTCAGCCATTAATAATCCCTCAGCATTAGATTTTCCAAATGACACCAACCCATTTGGATTTAGTTCTAAATTTGTTTTAAATAACAATGTTTATCAGTTTATAATAAACCAAGATGATTTTGACAATGCGAATGATTTACCATAGCGAAATAAAATACTTTTGCTAACAATGTATATAAAAAATAGCAGTTAAGAGCTAAATAAAAGTTAAGTTCTTTTCTGCTATCTTTGTTTATAAATCGAAAAATGGCACACACAAACCTGCTACTTTTCATATACAAAACCGTTGTACGTAAGCTAAAAAAACACTCAGAAAGTCAAAACTGAATGAATCAAACCCAAATATACACAACTCGAAAACTTGAGAAAACAATACAAAAATCGATTGTTGAAAACAGCGAATCCGAAAATAAAATCTTGGGCGAATGGGTAGCGACTATTTTTTATGTGGATAGAAAAAAATGCTGGCTGATTTTTAACAAACAAACTAAATATTTACTCATTTTGGCTGACATAAAAGCATCGGAATTGAATAACATTACTCAAATATTTACGGAAACTCTTCATTCACAACTAAAAAATGATGAAATTGAAATTGATTTAGGAACTTTAAGAAAACTGATTGGGGAAATAAAACTGTGCGAAACAAATAATGACCGAAGTGCGAATGGTTCTTTAAACAATTGTATGTTTAGCATTGAGCAATGGAAAGTTGATTATGGAAGTTTTGAAAATTTACCATTTAGAAAAATAAATAGCGGATTGAACAGTTCACCTAACCAAATGTTGAATTGGAAATACCCGAAAGAATTAATGAGCGAAAAAATAAAAGCCTACGTACAACAAAGTACTGTGGTAAAAAACAAGTAAAAACGCATTAATTTTTCACTAAAGTACTTCTATGAGAATCATCATAAAGTAACCCTGATTTAGCAATAGCAAAAGCTTGTTTTAGTAGCTTATTGCATACTGCAATTAAAGCCAACTTTTTGCTCTTTCCTTTGGCCACAATGCGTTCATAAATTTCTCTGCAAGCTTTGTTGTATTTACAGGCGTTAAAACTGCACATAAATAATAAATTACGTAGTTTTTGGTTACCTATTTTACTGATTCGACTTCGCCCTTTTACACTACTTCCACTCTTCCTGATCACAGGTGTTAAACCTGCATAACTGCACAATTCACTGCCACTTGAAAACCTTTCAAATCCATCTGTAAGAACCACTAACATCAGGGAGGTTTTCGCTCCAATTCCTGGTATACTTTTTATGCGCGTTAACACATCTTGATGTACTTCCTTAACCAATACAAGAAGCTTATCTTCCAAGGTCTTGATTTCTTTTTGGATCTGTTTTAAACTACGTCTGAGAGAACTCAAAACCACTTTACTGGGATTTCCTAAAACAGCTTCGCCGTGAATTTTATTTTTTAGCATTGTGCTTTGTTTTGTATACACAGCAAGGAGTCTAGTCATTTGAAGACATTCTGTTTGATGCTTAGAATTACCTTTCCAAAGCTTCAATTCAACTTGTTTTGCATACTCACAAATCAGTTTAGAATCACTTTTATCAGTCTTTATTTTTGATAACTTCATTTGGATAAATCGCTTAACTGCTAATGGGTTTTCTACTGAAACTTTTAGCCCAGATTCCAATAAATAATAAGCCAACTGATAGTGATAATATCCGGTGGCTTCCATCACACAATGGCTATCTATTGTTAGAAGTTTGACAAACTTTTTGAAGCCAGATATCCTGTTTTTAAATTGATAATAATTCCCATCAGAATCTGTCACATCAAAAACCAAATGGCTGATGTCTATTCCAAAATATTTAATATCTTTAGTCATAAGAAAATGTTTWTGAAAGGACAATCTACGCGAGTTTCAACGACTTAAAATCGAGGTCTAAAAGCCTCATAGAACTGTACGAAATCTGTGTAGAAAAGAGAGGGGATTTTCAATGTTGACGAGATCAAAGTCTCTGCGTATATAATAACCTTATTCCTCTCTTTTGTCTTTTCTGTTTATGTTCTAAAATTAATGAATTGTAAACTTAAGACGTATATAKCTCATAGCTAATGAGTTGCTTAATCAAAGTTAAAGTATATTTGGAAAGTCGCCAAATTTTTAAATTTGACGATTTCCAATAAAAAAGATAAATAGTAAAATTTAAAAATCTGGCTTGTGCTTAATCCGAAAATAATTTTATAATTTGCACGCTACGAGCCATATACAAACACGTTACCACTAAGCTAAAAATAGAATTTCTTAAAATCCTCTACTCTATTTTTAAAAATTAAGTGTTTTAAAAAACATATTAAAAACAGAAATTTACTCTGACAATAAAACTGAAATTTGAACTTGCCAAAGAAAATTGATATTACGAATCAAGACGAGCTTGCCAAAATGTTAGAATTTGAAAATCGTTACGGAAAAATGAATTTAGAGCTTGCCAAAAGAATTTGATATTAAGAATTAAGACAAATTCGCCAAAATATTGAAATTGAAAATCGTTATGAAAATATGACTTAAGCTAGCCGATCGAATTTATAGTTGAATTAAATCAATCTTAGCGAAATCGAAAACGATGAAAAACCAAGCGCGCCGAAAAAAATTACATTTTTTAGAGGATTTTAAGTTGAATATTAATGTCAAGAAATAGTTGATCCGAATGAAAAAAAGCCTAGTGGTAACAATGCATATACTTAATGCTTGTGTTCGGTGATGAAAAAATAAGTTTGAGTATTTTTATAAAAGTCTGTAAATTGATAACAAAATAAAAACTAATTTAGGTCGCACTAAGTATATGCGACACCGTTGTGCAACATACCGAAAACCAATTATTCCGGATAAAATTTAGGAATGATTTTTGATAAATTAATAATAAGCTCTTTAAAATCTTGGTGAATTAAATAGTTGGGTTTATAGCTTAACTCAAGGAGTTATTGTTCGATTAATCTGTGATTCTATAATTAAAAAAATAAGTCATATGAGAGAAAGATTCAATAATATCGTAAAAGGTTTAACCTTTATTATAATTCCAGTAATTCTAATAACGTTACTTCTATTTGGTGGGCAGACCATCCCGAACAGCAGACTTGTCCAAATAGAAATTCCTTGAAAGTGCCAACATTTATGAAACCTAGGGACGGGTTAGAGGTTCGATTCCTCGGTCTGCTACTAATTATAGGCTGTCTGAAAAGACAGCCTATTTATTTTAAAGAATACTAAATAAATTAAACAAAGTGAACAAAGAAATAAAATTAGGAACAGAGGAATATTTAGAAGTTGCACAACAAACACTCGATAAAACTATTCGATTAATTGCTAAATCTGTAAACAATGGATTAGCAAATACAAAAGATGATGTTGCAATGTCTTTTTCTCTTATGGTTGGTCCAATTCTGGACACAAGTAATTCCTTACTCGTTTTGTCAACTATGGGAAAAATGCGAGATTGTTATTCTTTATCACGTATCATATTTGACCACGTTTTAAATTTGGGATATTTTGGAGCGAAAGGAGAGGAAACTGTAAAAAAGGCCTTGCAACATTATCACCAAAAAGCGTTTCGTGATTTAGACAGAAAAATCGAAATAAAGGATTTAGCCTTTGGCATCGGATTAAAAGATATTGATAAAGCACCTATTTCTGACAAACTAAAAGAGGCTCTCAATTACTTTACTTCGAATAAAGGATTTGAAATTAGGTCTTGGACAGGAGATAATGTTTTTAAAAAAATTGAGATAATTAGGGATTATTACGGAAAGGAAATTGGAATGATGTTGGTTGGTTATAAATTTGTTTTTCATTTACCGACATTCATCTGAAATTATGCACGGAACTCTTTTTGGGAGTCTTTTTGCACGTGGAATGACAAAACCCGAAAGTGAACAACCAAACGATGAAAAGGAATTAGAAATATTCCATAGAACCAGAATTAGCTTTGTTTTAATATGTTCAATTCTTTTAAACTATGTTACTTTTAGTGTTATTAACAAACATTACCCAAGACAAAAAGAAATGGATGAATTATCGGAATTAATAAAGGACTTTAGAATTACATTATACGAATAAGTACGTTGCACAACAATGTATAAAAATAATAGCGGTTTAATCGCTAAAACAATAGTAAGTAAATATAAAAAAGGTCTGTGTTTAACCGAAAAGTTAGTGTGTGTAAATCCGCTACTATTCTTATACTATACCGTTGTAACCAATACGAGAAAAATTGCATAATTCAAATTTTGTACATATATTTGTACTTTATAAAATACAAAATTATGCAAATAACAACTGTTTCTGATTTTAGAAAAGACATTAAAACTTACTTAGACCGAGTTGTAAAGAACTTTGAGACTTTGATTATAAATCGTGGAAAAGATTCTGGAATTGTAGTTATGTCTTTGCAAGAATATAATTCTTTAATGGCTACAAATCACGAACTGTCTTCTCGAAAGAATGAATTGAGATTAGATTCTGCGATTGATAAAATAAAAAACGGAACAACTTTCAACAAAGACCTAATCGAAAATTAAGATGAAATACACATTCGTTGATGAGTCTTGGGAAGATTATTTGTACTGGCAAAAAACAGATAAAAAAAAGGTAAAGAAAATAAATGAACTTCTGAAAGACATTTCTCGAAATCCTTTTGACGGAATTGGAAAACCCGAACCGTTAAAACATAAATACGCTGGATTTTGGTCAAGACGAATTGATAGTGAACATAGACTGATTTACCAATATAGAGAAGGCGAAATATTAATTGCGAAATGCCGATTTCATTACGATTGAAAAAAGTACTGGTTACAACAAAGTACTGTGGTAAAAAACAAGTAAAAACGCATTAATTTTTCACTAAAGTACTTCTATGAGAATCATCATAAAGTAACCCTGATTTAGCAATAGCAAAAGCTTGTTTTAGTAGCTTATTGCATACTGCAATTAAAGCCAATTTTTTGCTCTTTCCTTTGGCCACAATGCGTTCATAAATTTCTCTRCAAGCTTTGTTGTATTTACAGGCGTTAAAACTGCACATAAATAATAAATTACGTAGTTTTTGGTTACCTATTTTACTGATTCGACTTCGCCCTTTTACACTACTTCCACTCTTCCTGATCACAGGTGTTAAACCTGCATAACTGCACAATTCACTGCCACTTGAAAACCTTTCAAATCCATCTGTAAGAACCACTAACATCAGGGAGGTTTTCGCTCCAATTCCTGGTATACTTTTTATGCGCGTTAACACATCTTGATGTACTTCCTTAACCAATACAAGAAGCTTATCTTCCAAGGTCTTGATTTCTTTTTGGATCTGTTTTAAACTACGTCTGAGAGAACTCAAAACCACTTTACTGGGATTTCCTAAAACAGCTTCGCCGTGAATTTTATTTTTTAGCATTGTGCTTTGTTTTGTATACACAGCAAGGAGTCTAGTCATTTGAAGACATTCTGTTTGATGCTTAGAATTACCTTTCCAAAGCTTCAATTCAACTTGTTTTGCATACTCACAAATCAGTTTAGAATCACTTTTATCAGTCTTTATTTTTGATAACTTCATTTGGATAAATCGCTTAACTGCTAATGGGTTTTCTACTGAAACTTTTAGCCCAGATTCCAATAAATAATAAGCCAACTGATAGTGATAATATCCGGTGGCTTCCATCACACAATGGCTATCTATTGTTAGAAGTTTGACAAACTTTTTGAAGCCAGATATCCTGTTTTTAAATTGATAATAATTCCCATCAGAATCTGTCACATCAAAAACCAAATGGCTGATGTCTATTCCAAAATATTTAATATCTTTAGTCATAAGAAAATGTTTTTGAAAGGACAATCTRCGCGAGTTTCAACGACTTAAAATCGAGGTCTAAAAGCCTCATAGAACTGTACGAAATCTGTGTAGAAAAGAGAGGGGATTTTCAATGTTGACGAGATCAAAGTCTCTGCGTATATAATAACCTTATTCCTCTCTTTTGTCTTTTCTGTTTATGTTCTAAAATTAATGAATTGTAAACTTAAGACGTATATAGCTCATAGCTAATCAGTTGCTTAATCGAAGTTAAAGCATATTTGGAAAGTCGCCAAATTTTTAAATTTGACAACTTTCCAATAAAAATTAAGTAGTAAAATTTAAAATTTGGCTTGTGCTTAAACCGAAAATAATCGCTAATTTTTACGCTACGAGCCATATACACGACCGTTACCACTAAGCTAAAAATTCGAATTTCTTAAAATCCTCTACTCTATTTTTAAAAATTAAGAGTTTTGAAAAACATATTGAAAACGGATGATTATACTCTGAATAAAATTGAAATTTGAGCTTGCCAAAGAAAATTGACATTACGAATCAAAACGAGCTTGCCAAAATATAGGGAATTGAAAATCGCTGTGAAAATATGACTTGTGCTAGCCGAATGAACTACTGAATAAAATCAAATTTTCAGAATATCAAAAACGATGAAAAACCTAGCGCGCCGAAAAAAAATTGCATTTTTTAGAGGATTTTAAGTAGAATTAAAAGTTAGAACTTGAGATCATTTGAAGAATGAAAACCTAGCTGTAACACTATGTAAAAGTAATAGCGAAGTCTGTGTTGAAAAAGGAAAATAAGTTATAAATTTATGGCTTTAGAATTGATAAAGCATTGCAGAAAGGTGCAATTAGTGGAATCTGGTACAAACTTTCACCTAAAATATTTTACACAGCTGGGTAGAAGTTTATTTCAATAACAATTGGTATTTCCTAGAAGGTGTTATTCTCGACAAAGAATACCTAACTAAATTACAAGAAAAAAACAAAGATTGTAAAAACAACATTTTGTGGTTATGGAGCTTACACAGATAATTTTGAGAATCCACAAATCGAATGGAATTTAAATAATACTTTTATCCAAGCAAAGGGAATAAATCAAGATTTTGGGCTTTTTGATACACCAGATGAATTTTATGCAAAACACGAACAAAAACTCGGAGCATTTAGAAAATTTATTTATCGAAAAATAGTAAGGCATAGAATGAATAAAAATGTTGAGAATATAAGAAACAGCATATAATATCTCGAACAATTAATTGCTTCATTATAACTTTTTTTGAATCTCAAGTCACTCGAAATCATCTATTTTATCTCAAAAATTTATCCATAAGGTAACAATGTCATCTTTTAATTGATATGAGTGTAGTAAACCCTTAAACACTCATGACAATGAAAAAATTAACTCAAATTATAATCATGCTGTTTGTTTTTACAAATGGCTTCATTGGTTTAGCACAAGAAGATATCGAGCCTAAAGTTGAAGTCCTAGATAAAGGTTACTTTCAACTCAACCCAAGAATCGGGTATGACTTCCCTATTTTTGATAACAACACACCTTATATTGATTATAAAGGTGGTCCTGATTTTGGAATTTCACTAGATTACTATTGGAATTTGTTCGGAGTTGGAGCTGATTTCGATTACATCATAAATAAACCCAGTAATACTTACTCTACTAATAATCTTTACGAACCAGATTTTGTAACACCTATTAATTCTTTTTATTTAAATGAAGAAAAAATCACACGTTTGTTTTATGGTATTGGTCCAAATTTACAATACAGAACAAAAAACGGGAAATTTAAAGCTGAACTCAACACTAGAATCGGTTTTGCAAATATTAAAGGTGGTCGAGTCTTATTAGAAGGAACTTCTGAAAATTCAAATACTTATCCATTAAATTTTCATGCTGGTTACAAGGAATCAAATGTCTTATCAGCTAAAGGTCAAATGAGATTCACCTATTTTATAAATAAAAAATTTGGAGTTAACCTTGGCGGATATTATATGCGACATTTTGGAGTTAACGAACTTAATGAATCTGGTGTTTCAGCAAGCTATCAACCTTTCAAGCTTAGTGATGGCGCAATAGATCAATCGATAACGACTATTGATGGAGAAAATATCATAAGGTCAAAACCTTGTGATTGTGATATTTCATCAATTGGAGTTTTTGCTGGTGTCACTTATAAGTTTACATCCAGGGAAAAGGTTGATCCTATTGAAGAAACTCAAGAAATATGTCCTGTTTGTCATGAGGAACATCAGCCGTTTTGCTGTGAAACTTGTGGTTGTGGCGTGACTATTACTGCGAAAGATAAGTTTACTGGTAAAATTTTGCCAAATACTGATGTTATTCTTAAAGACATGAATGGAAATATCACTCAAAGTGGGACAACTAACTCCTACGGTGTCGTTGTTTTTAATGATGTAATTGAAGATAACTATATCATTAGCGGGCAATTATATAATGTAAGTCTTGAAGATGGAAATATTTCTGAAGAAGAATTTAAAAAATGTAAAAAAGAAAAAACTGGAATTCAGAAAGTGATTACCTATGCTGATGATCAATTTATCTTAAAAGGAAATGTTGTTGAATGCAATACAGATAAAGGCATTCAAGATGTTGACGTCCAACTGAAACATGTTCGTAATGTACAAGAAAAACATACACTATCTGATGAAGAAGGTCAATTCAATTTTCATTTAAAACAAATTTCAACTTATACACTTAAAGGAAAAAAAGACGGCTATTACTCTAATGAGGTAGAAGTCTCAACTGAAGAATATAACAGAAACGAAACACTCTTTATCGACTTTGAAATGTGTGTTGATCCATGTGGAAAAGCAATTAAGCTTGACAATATCAATTTTGATTTAGATAAATCTGAAATATTACCAAAAGCAATTCCGGATTTAGAACGTATTGTTAAACTCATGAAAGACAACCCAAATATTAAAGTTGAGATGTCTTCTCATACAGATAGTCAAGGTTCAGATGCTTATAACCAAAGATTATCACAACGTCGAGCAGATGCAACTGTCAATTATATTGTTAATCAAGGAATATCAAAGGATCGCTTAATAGCGCGTGGTGCAGGTGAAACCGAATTAAAAAATAAGAAATGTACAAACAACGTCCCTTGCAGTGATGATGAACACCGTATTAACAGAAGAACAGAATTTAAAGTTATTTGCTTCTAAACCTTAAATTTTAATCAACAATTATTAAACCTTTTTCAAGGCAATCAGATCTAATTGCCTTGAAAAACTTAAACCTAAGACGATGAAAATGCTAAATAAAAAAATAAGAATCACAGACTTTAAACTATTTAAAAAAGCATTTTTATGCATATTAATTTCACTAATATCTTGTAGCGATAATACCTGTGATTATGATGAATTAGTTAATTCAACCTATGATTGCGAAGATATAATGTCTAATTTTGGTGATGAATGTGACTCTAACGGTGATGGCATTTATGATGGATCTGTAACAGAATTCTGCCAATGTAATAATGCTAACATAGAATTTGAATGTGAAGACCTTCAATTAAATATCGGTGACGAATGTGACTCAAATGGAGACGGAGAATTAAACGGATTTGTTAATGATCTGTGCGAATGTGAACCAGACAATACTGTCATAGATTCATGTCCTGGCTATATACAAAATGGTGACTTTGAGATCGTCAATGGAGATCCAAATGCTAGTGTTGATCAAGACATTGACCTTGCTGAACATTGGAAAAAATTGTGGCAAGTTGGGAGTCTAGCTGATTTGTTTGATACTAACACAACAAATTTTGGTACATCTTGCTTTTCTGCACCAACACCTCCATCTGGCGTTTTTGCTGGAATGTGGATTGAAAACTCAAAGACAACTGGTGCAGCTTATCGAGAAGGAATGTTCAATGAAATGTCTTATCAAATTTATGAAGATTCAGGTTTATACACACTTTCATTTGATTATGCTTTAATGAGTGAAGATTGTGCTACAAGTAATGACGTGAAAGTTGGGGTTTATGGTATTAATTATTCCAGTTCTGATCCATTACCAGCTGCGCCAACTGGTATCGCAACACCTTCAAACCTAAATTTATTTGGATCTTCAAATACAGTTTTTTTAGGTGAAATAGTGATCAGTTCAACAACACCAAATACATGGCAGAACATAAGCATAACTATTGACACGAGTGTTTTAACTTTTCCTACAGATGGTATTAACCATATTATGATTACCAATTCTCACCAACCTTTGGATCAATATGGAAAAATGTTTGTCGGCTTTGATAATTTTTGTCTCATCAATCAGTAAATTTTGTATGAATGATCAATCTTGAGTCATTTAAAGAGACAGTTAACTGCTGTCTCTTTTTAATTAATTTGAAAAAACTAATTTAAAACTTAAATTAATTAGGTTCGATAAGCTTCTTAAACCTCTCTTTATTCATGAGTAAGACTTCCATTTAATCCGTGTAGATATATTATGTTCATGATTGAAATTATTAAATCAAATATAATGATTTCAATTATTCAGAAATTTAAAACACTATCCAATTCTCTAAATTCCCATTTCTTTCCAAAGTTTAAATGTATTTTTATACTATGAAAATTTTGATTGTAGAAGATGAGAAAGATTTGAGAGAAACCTTGGTTTCCTCATTGAAGAAAGAAGCCTACGTTGTTGAAGCTGCGGCTGATGTTGTCAGTGCTTCAGAAAAAATTGCTCTCTATCATTATGATTGTATTTTACTAGACATCATGTTACCAGATGGCAGTGGTTTTGATCTTCTTGAGCAATTAAAATCTGAAGGTAAATCAGAAAATGTCATTATTATTTCTGCAAAAGATGCCCTTGATGATAAGCTCAAAGGCTTAAGCCTTGGTGCTGATGATTATCTTACTAAACCTTTTCATATTGCTGAATTAAACGCTAGAATCAAAGCGGTTTTAAGGCGTAAAAATCATGATGGACAGAATACTATCACGACAGCAAATACGATTTTAAATATTGAAGAAAGAGATTTTAAGGTTAATAAACAATCTATTCATCTCAATAGAAAAGAATACGACATTTTATTCTACTTTTTACAAAATAAAAACCGACTTATTACCAAAACAGCCTTGGCCGAATATGTATGGGGAGATCAAATTGATCAAGCCGATAATTTTGATTTTATTTATTATCAAATCAAAAACTTGCGCAAAAAATTAAAGCAATCAAAAGCTGAAATTGATTTAGAATCAATTTATGGTGTTGGATATAAACTTATTGAAGTATGAAACTTTTCAATCGATCTCTACTCTACCTAACTTTTGCCTTTTTCGTGATTATTGGTGTCTGGTCAATTTTATTCTACTATAATCTTAAAGATGAAATTAGAGACAGTATTGATGATGGCCTTGAAAACAACAAAATACTGATTATTGAAAAGTTAAAATTCAATCCTGAATTATTAAATCAAAACGAATTTGGAGGGAATAATTTTGAAATTCACCCAACATCAAGACAAAAAGCTTTATCTACTAAAGATGTTTATAAAGACACTTTAATGTACCGCATTAATGAAGATGATTTAGAACCTGTTAGAATTTTGCACAGTGCTTTTGAAAATGATGGTAAGTATTACAGATTAAAAATAATTTCGTCACTGGTAGAAGAAGATGATTTAATCGAAGATTCATTCTGGAGCATCGTTTGGCTATTTATTATTTTAATATCAAGCGTAATAATCATCAATAACTTTGTGCTTAAAAAAGTGTGGACGCCTTTTTATCAAATTTTAGATGCATTAAAAAAGTATCGATTAGACCAAAATGAAAAACCTATTAAAATCTCGTCAAACACAAAAGAGTTTAAAGAACTTCAGAAAGCCTCAAATGCTTTAATTAAACACGCAAAAGAAGCTTATCATTCTCAAAAACAATTTACTGAAAACGCTTCCCATGAGCTACAGACACCTTTAGCAGTCATCTCCACAAAGCTTGAACTATTACTGGAATCTAAAGATTTAACTCACAATAATGCAAACAGTATTGCCGAAGTTATTGCCATGACAAATCGCATTAAACAACTTAATAAATCATTGTTACTGTTGGCAAAAATTGAAAACAAACAGTTTATAGAAACTGAGCAAATTTCAATTCAAAAAATAGTTAAAAACCACCTATCAAGAGTAGAAGATTTTATTGATTTCAAAAATATAAATATTGAGTTCGTTTATGAAAAAGACATCATTGTTGAAATGAATTCGGCACTAGCAGAAATATTAATTTCTAATATAATTAATAACGCTATTTTTCATAATATCGAAAATGGACAGCTTCAAATATTACTCAAAGAAAACAGCTTGATTATTTCAAATACAGGTAACAATAAAGCTTTAATTAAGGAAAATATTTATGAGCGTTTTCATAAAGAAAATCAAGATTCTAAAAACACAGGACTTGGTTTATCAATCAGTAAGGCAATTTGTGAACTTTATCAAGTTCCTATTGTTTACGATTTTTTTGAGAGTCAACATACTTTTAAAATTAATTTCAAAAAAAATCTTGCTGAAGCATAAATTCCAAATTCTTTCCAGTTTTGTGTTCTTTATTTGTCTTATAATTTAAAAAACACATCTTATGAAAACGATTCAATTTATTGCAATTTTATTATTTGCAACAACTTTTGTACAAGCACAAGACATTAATGAAAATCAGGTGCCATCAGTTGTTTTAAACACTTTTAAAACAGAATTTCCTAAGGCAAGTGATGTTGAATGGGAAATGAAAGGTGATCAATTTCAAGTCGAATTTGAAATCGGTTATTTCTCAGATTATGAAGCTTGGTTTAAGGCAACTGGAGAAATGCTTTATTATGAAGAAGAGATTTCTAAACGCAAATTACCTGAAGCTGTTAAAAATACAATTCAGCAAAAATATGATGCTTACCGTATTGATGACGTCAAGAAAATCAATAAAAAAGGTGAAATTTCTTATGCCATTGAACTTGAAAAAGGAAGAGAAGAAATCAATATTATCATTAATGAAAACGGACAAATAAAATAACCTCAAACACTAAAATTATGAAAAAGATCACATTATTACTTTGCGCTATTCTGGTTACACTATCATCTTGTAGCGATGACGACGACAACACCAATCAGGTTTTATTGACAGAATCTGAAATTCCGACTGCGATAACGACTTACGTTAATACGTATTTCGCTGACAATACAATTGACCGCGCTGTTAAAGACATGGACAATAATACAATAGAATACGATATCTATTTAAGCGGAAATTTCACGTTAGAGTTTAACGCTGATTATGAAATAATTGATATCGATGGCGTTACTGCTTTACCAGACTCAGTTATTCCTCCAGCAATTTTAATGTACGTTAACGAAAATTATCCACAACAATTTATTAAAGGTTGGGAGTTAGAAATGGATTACCAACAAGTTGAACTTAATAACAACATCGAAATTGAGTTTACAATGACTGGTGAATTTATCAGAGTTGATTAAATTAATGCTCAATATATTTAATCAAAAAAACGGCTTGTTAAATCCAAGCCGTTTTTTTCTTACAATTATGATGATTTAAAAATAATCATCAAATAATTTGCATGAATTCAGGAAGATCATTAATTTCATTTGATGTGTTTATTTAAAACTTTGACAATCTTATTGCGTTTATTTCCAAACCATTTTTTAATAATTATTCCATCTTTATCAATTAAATAAAAATAAGGAAAACCATCGACATCATAAGTTTTTAAAATTTCAGTCTTGTTCTTAGATTCCCAAATTGAAGTACATTTAAAATTAATATCCATACTTTTTGCAATAGAATTCCATTTTTTTAAATCGTTATCTAAATGAAAGGAAATAACTTTAAGATCGTCTGAATATTTACTTTGCATCTCATTCATAATATTATAGGTTTTCCAACAAGGTCCACAATTTGTTGCTGTGAAATTTAATAAAATATACTTTCCCAAATAATCTGACACATCTATACTAAGTCCATTTTCATCATTACCAACAATGTTGAACATCTTATCACCAACAGAAACTTTTTGTGAGTTTTGTGAAAAAACAATTATCGGTATAAATAATAATAAAATAAAAATTTTAGTTTTCATGGTGTTCTAAAGATATTAAAAAATAATCTTGGTTACCTATTCTCTACCAAATTCTAAAAATAATTTAAACTTCAGTTTGTTTTTTGAGTTCTGGCATACTTCCTTCCGCAGTTTTTCCGATGATGAGTCCATTGGCTTGACCTTTACTGAAATAAGCTGTTGTCCAGTTCCACATGGTGCTAATTCTGTTTCTGTAATTAATCAATAAAAACAGGTGAATAAATAACCATGTAAACCATGCAAACCAACCCGTTATCGTTTTCTCAGGAGTTGTTAAGTCTGCCACCGCTTTACTTTTACCAATAATTGCCATTGTTCCTTTATCATTATAAATAAAAGCTTTCGGTTTTTCATGATTAGCAATTGACTTAAAGTTTTTAGCCAATAATTTACCTTGTTGAGTTGCTACGCTTGCTAATTGAGGATGACCTTCTGGAAAATTTGGATCGCTTTTCATAACAGAAGCATCACCAATTGCAAAAATATTCTCGGTATTTTTAACTTTAAAAAATTCATCAACCATCAAGCGGTTTCCCTTGTCATAACTATCTTCTGGTAAACCTTTAAACTGAGTTCCAACGACGCCGGCAGTCCATATTAACGTTTTTGTTTCTATGGTGTCACCATCATCAAATATCACTTTATCATCTTTATAGTCAGACACAAGTTTGTTGAGCTTGACATGGATTCCCATTTCCTCTAAACTCTTTTTAGAATATTTCTGAGATTTTTCACGCATAGGTGGCAAAACGCTTGGCGATCCATCAACAAGATAAATATCCATCTTTTGATCTTTAAATTCTGGATATATATCATTGAGAATTGTATTTCTCATTTCGGCAAGCATACCTGCAACCTCAACACCTGAAGGACCAGCACCAGATATAACGATATTACTCATTTTACGCTTTTCAACTTCATCATTACTATTGATAAATCTTTCAGCTTCTCTTAATAAATAATTCCTGAGTTTAACAGCTTGATTGATCGACTTCATGGGTAAAGCATTTTCTTCAATATTTTTCATACCAAAAAAATTACTTTTCGTCCCATTTGCCATCACCAAATAATCGTAATCAAGTTCGCAAGAACTCAATATGACTTTCTTAGCTTTAATATCAATTTTTTTGAGTTTGCCCAAGCGATAGTTTAGGTTTTCTTTTCCCTTAAAAAGTGTTCTAAACGGAATTGTGATGCTTGAAACATCTAACATGCCTGTACTCACTTGATATAAAAGAGGTGTAAAAAAATTGTAATTGTTTTTATCAACCAAAGTCACATCAAAACCTTCAACACCACCTAAACTTTTAGCTAAATTAATACCTGCAAATCCTCCGCCTATAATAACTATTTTCTTATCCATATTGGTTTTACCTATCTTAATTATACATCTTCTTCATCCATTAATATTTGACCTGTCATGTATTGACAATCTTTACTCAGTAGAAAAATAACTACTGGCGCGACATCTTTTTCAGGCTCGCCAAAATGTTTTAATGGGGTATTATTTGCGACTTGTTCGTATTGTTCTGGGTGATTCTCTTTCCAGTTTGCAACACGCCCCAAGCCTCTAATAGCCTCTTTAGCAGCAGTTCCACCAGTTACTAAAGCAACTTGATTTTCAAAATTTTTCATATTATTTTTTTCAAAACTGCTCTTTAGTTAAATAATTACAGTTGTTTTTTAAATCTGATTGAATCAAATATAATAAATCGCGCACCCAACTAGATGTCAAAAACAATTATATTCATATCGAAATGAAGGATTTAAGCAGGCTTTAACTTGATTTAACTAAACTTAGTTAAAATTGAAAGAATAAAAAATTTCAGTACAATAAAGCATGAGAGCCCAACAAATTAATGTTGAGCTCTCAAAAGGGTAAAAACTCTAGTCGGAAAATATTTAATGTTTATACAATCTTTTTAAATTTTTCTGTTGGTAATTCTCTGGTTAACCATCCGCTTCTACTTGCGGTTGCAATTGCATAAGGTGTAATCCAAAACAAAGTAAATGTATAAAATATACTATAAGGATAAGCCCAAAATGATTCAGCTATATCATGTTTCTTTGCATAAAACAAAGCTTGAACACTTGAGAAAATCAAAATGCCAATTAATGAAGATGTCAAGAACAATAATGGATACATTACGATAAATGAAATCATTAGTAAAATTAACGGGTAGGCCATTAATATTTTTATCCACTGATTTAAAAGTAATACTCTTGCACCAACTTTTGATCCTTCTCTAAAGTTTGAAAAAGCAAACTTTGTCATAGCGATGTTTTCTCTGACGTTACTTCTTTCCCAACGGATAAACATCTTATACAGATTCTTATAACGTTCAGGAATATTAGTATAAACGTAAGCCTTACGCTGAAACAAAACATGGTATCCTTGCTTTAAAATCATGTTTGTCATTGCTCTATCTTCTCCAATATCTGAAGGTTGACCATTAAATGTTTGGTTAATCCACTCTGGCAAACAATTCATGACAGCTTCTTTGCGGTAAGCAGCCAATGCGCCTGGCGTACACAGCACTGTACCTAAAGCACTTTGAGCGGAACGAACAAACTCAAAACTAAAAGCAAAACTCACATTTAGCATTCTCGGAATTAATGCCTTTTTTCTGTTAAGTACACGAACGTTCCCAGCAACAGCTCCACATTTTTCATTGCCTACAAAAGGACTTGCCATGTGGCGTAAAGTATCTATTTTCACAATTGAATCACTGTCTACCGTGATAAAAACATCGCCAGTAGCTAAATGAAAACCTCTGTATAGCGCGTGTCTTTTTCCTTTGTTTTCAGGTTGTTGATATATTGATAAACGATCTCCTAACTCTTCTTTCGCTTTCTTCATCCATTCCCAAGTATCATCTTGACTTCCATCGTCTATAGAAATCAATTGCACTTTATCAGCAGGATAATCACTTTCATCTAGACTTGTCAATGTTTTCCATACCAATTCACCTTCATTATAAGCAGGAACAATAACAGTTAAATATGGTAAATTTTCATCATCAACAGGGTTAACAGCTTTGTACTGAACATACTTGATAAGAAGGTAAACCATAAAACAAATATGGGCAGCCAATAATGCAATGCCACCATATATTAAAATGCTTCCCCAAATACCTTGCATGCGATCTAAATGAATTTCTTGAAAATAAGGATAGAAAAAATAGGTCGTGAATGCCGCAGTGACTAAAATTAATAGCGAACCTATTAAAATTAATGGATTATAAGATGTTGATTTTTCTGGTTGAAGATTTTTATCTTTAAATTCTCTATGATCAAGCTGGTTCATTTTTTTTGATTTTGTTGTTAGCATGTTGTCTCTATTGATTCAACATCAATGCCATCAGAAAAACCATTGAATATCAGAGTTTTATATAATTAAAATAAAAAAGAGTGTAGAATAAATACTACACTCTTGTCGAAAACTGTTGAGTAAAGTTTAAAATGAAAAAGCTTAAGGATTTTAGACCTTAAGCTTATAATTATGTGAAAATCTACAAAAATCTATTTAATCAAAAGAAAATTTAAAGATTTCAGGATTTACGGTGAGCATCACCCATCCCCAATTATTTGTGTTTCCATCAAAGTTATTTTTTAAAACTTGAGTTCCTGTGGATTCTAAATAATGCGAGTACCCTAATTTTAAACCGACATCTTTATTAAGTTGATGAGAAAATACAAAATCAATTTCGAGACCTAAATCTTTTGAGCTATCACCGTCCAATTCAGCTGCTGAAAAAAATTGATGCGCAGTCAGGTCAAAATTTGTTAGAGGCTGAAAAGCATAATTTACATTAGCATAAAGGTCCAAAAGACCAACACTATTAGCATGATTCCCAACATAATAATAATCCATGAAACCATTGAATTTATGATTTGTTCCATAAAATGGCTGAAAAGCATTATTCTCTCCATCATTGATTAAAGTATTATCATTTCCACTTTGTAACTCACCTCCTAACCTGAAACTGAACTCATCATTTGTTTTATATTTTGCTTCTAAGGAAACCAAATAAGCTTTTATATCATTTTTAAAAGCATCTTCTCCAAATTGATAATAAAGGTTTGAACTTAATTTCAAATTATTGTTTTTAAAATTTAAATGAAAACCTGCAGTTTGGCTATAACTAACGCCTTCTATATACTGATTAGCCTCTATGTTTTGCATTCCGTTATTTAAAAACAAAAAACTTCCTGAAAAATTATTCCATGTTTGGTTAGCCCAGATATACTGAAAACTTTTATAAGTATTTAATGTCAAAATATTTCCTGTTAAACTTTCTCTTTCTTGGTTGAATGCTGCTGCCAAATGTAGTTTTGTGTTTTTTTCCTTAAATTTTACCATTGCAGCATCGTGGCTTCTGCTTTGCTGAGCCCAGCCAACGCTTCCAAACATTCTTTGGTCATCATAAACTATTTCTTGTCTTCCAACTTTTAAAGTAAAGCTTGAATCAATAAAGACCTCGGCCCAAGCTTGATGTAATGAAAAGCCGTTATTATCTTTAGTATTTAATTGTGGGACATCACCCCAAACTCTAATGTCTTGTGGACTTAAAAAAATACGAAGTTTTTCAGATTGGTAATCAATATTCAAACGCGTACGTTGCGATACAAAAGAACTAGCATCTACATCATCCGAAAACAAGGTTTTATAACCATGCCTATACTCGTATCTCGGTCTTAGCTCTGCATCTACAGTTAATTGCGCATAAGAAACACTGATTGAAACAAAACAAATCAGGCTAAATAATAAATTTATATTCTTCATAGTTTTAGGTTTTAGTCTAACAAAATTCAGCCATACACATTTAATATTTAATGACTATTATCAGTTTGCTCCTAATAATATTGACTGTGTTTAAGTTTGTGAAAAATGTAATTAGTGTATCTTCACTCTTGATAACTTCAAATAAAGACAAATAGAAGTTTAACTTTGACTGAATTTTATATCAATGACATAACTTTCAACCAATAATTTTGCACATCAAGCACCTGTTCAATAACCTTTAATCAAGAAATCTAATCAAAATAATTTATGTCAATGATATTTTTAAATTTATAAAACATGAAGACCTTTGCTGAAAACATCATTAATTATTACAAGCAACTTCAGTTAGAAGAAGATTTAGGAAATGATATACAGCAAATAAACCCATATCAAAACAATCCTCTTATTGAAAAAACTGTCAAGAAATTTTACACAAAATACTTTAATGACAATCGTAAACGTCAACTCATTATTGGTATTAATCCTGGCAGACTAGGCGTTGGCGTTACAGGCATACCCTTTACTGACACAAAAAGATTAGAAGAAGATTGTGGTATTAAAATTCCTAACATTAAATCTCACGAGCCATCTTCAATTTTTGTTTATCAAATGATTGAGAAATATGGAGGTGCTGAAAAATTCTACCAAGATTTTTATGTCAATTCAGTTTGTCCAGTTGGTTTCATCAGAAAAAATAAAAAAGAGAATTGGGTGAATTGCAACTATTATGATTTTGATTGGCTATTTGAAAAATTAGAGAACTTCATCGTCACACAACTCAAAGAGCAAATTGCTTTTGGAATTGATAGAAGTACCTGTTTTGTTTTAGGCAAAAAAAATGCAAAATATCTCGAACGCATCAATGCAAAAGAAAAGTTATTTGATAAAATCATTGTTTTTAATCATCCACGATACATTGTGCAATACAAATCAAAACAAAGTGATTTTTTTTGCTGAAAATTATGCGTTAGCGCTTCAACAAAAAGCTAACTAAATTTAAGAATAGGTAATCTTTGAAAACTAAAATAGATTTAATAATTATCATTAATGGTGACTTATGAAATTTTATGATTCTGTTATGCTTTTATAGAAATGATTATGTTTTAACTTTGCAGCATGAAATCAAAAGTCGGCTCAAAATATAGTTTATTGTCAGTTCTCGTCTACTGCTTAGCAGTTACGATCTCAAGTCCAGTAAATCAAACGGCTGATTACTCTTATTTTAAAGATAAAAAACAAGAAGATCGAGTTTCTGCAACATCTGGAAACAACTTCTTTCACATCGCTGAGTTTGATACTACATTAGGTTTTTCTAACGAAAACTTAAATGAGAATCATTTTGAGTTATCTCAAAATTTCATTTCAGATTTCATTGCTTATGAAAATCATCTTAACGCTAATTTTCTTGATTACGAATCAAGAGCAGTTAATTTACTCATACAGCAACGGAAATCTGACATCACCTATCCATTTCATTGTTTTTGGTAATCATTTATTTTCTTAAAAAACAGATTGACTCGATATCATGGGTCTCAAGAAAATATTTAAAAATTATTAAAAAACAAAACAATGACTATAGATTTAGGGAGCGCTATTATTGGTGTGATTATCGTTATTATCGCAACATTACCTTTTGTGATGATGAGCAGAAGTAAAACTAAAAAAGAGAAAAAACTTCATCAGAAACTAGTTGATTTAGCTTTACAAAAAAGTTCGAAAATCAATAATTATCAAGCATTACAACATCTTGCAATTGGTTTAGATACAGATAATCATTATGTGTTTTTCTGTGATACACAAGATGAGGTTTCAATAGAAAATGCTGTTGATTTATCTAAAATCAAACAAGTCAATCTCATAAAAGATAAAGAGAATAAGAAGGATTCTCAAAAAATCAAACGCGTCGGTTTAAAATTCATCCCTCAGAACAAGGATTATAAAACTGAATTTTTTGAGTTTTTTAATGATGATAAAAACCCGCAAGTTTTTGGAGAAATACAAATGGCTGAAAAGTGGGTTAATATTCTTCAAAAACACATTAATAAAGCATAATAAGCATAAATCCAGAAGTTCATTCCAACTTCTGGATTTATTTTTTTGTATTTGATTTCTTCTCAAAAAAATTTAAATATAAAACCGACCAATATAAATATATTGATCGGAGTGTTGGCTAATTCAAGTTTAAATTAAAACTTATAGGTATAACCTATTGAAAATGATTGACCAGGTGTTCGCTTAGAAAACACTTTATCTGATGATTGATAAGATTTATATAAAGTTTCTACATCATCATTTAATAAATTGCTTACTCCAATATTGATGGATTGTTTTTGATCTTCACCAAATGCTTTAATGAGTCTAAATGAGACATTATGGAAGGATTGTGTATATGCATCAGGTACATTTCTAATACCTACAACCTCAAGAGTTTCACCTTGTGTGTTATAAAATAAACCAGCTTGCCAAGCTTTCTCAGGATCATCATAATTTATCCCGATATTGATTAAATATGGTGATTGTCCTTGTAAATCTCTTTTATTATCAATGCTCTCTCCTTCTCTTGCTGCCAGTTTTCTAGATTTGAATTCACTTTCATCCATTTTAACGCTAGATTCTATTAAAGAAATATTAGCGTTGATACTAAATTTCTTTAAGCTTTCTAGTAAAAAACCAAAGTTCTTTCTCAATTCAAATTCAAGACCATAAACATCTGCAGAGTTTACATTTCTTGGTTGTAGATTATTCGGAGCGGTTTCAAAGGCAACAAGTTCAATAGGATTTGTAAATGATTTGTAAAAGGCACTAAAGGCATACATTTGACCATTTTCTTCAAATTTCTCAATCCTTAAATCAAAATTATTGATATAGGAAGGTTTCACTATATTTTTAAAGTTTCCGTCACTGTCAATATCAATCCCTCCAATGAAAGTGATATCACTTAATGGGTCAAAGATTTGAGCAATAGAAGCTTCTTTAAAAGAAGGTCTTGCTGTAGTTTTGAAATATGAAGATCTGATGTTTATTTCATCATTCCAAGCATAAATTAAGTTAGCTGATGGGAAAAAATCAGATTCATCCAAAATATTAGTATTATTTAATTGAATAGTTCCTTGATTATTTTCACCTGAATAATTCAGCTTATAATTTTCAAATCTTACGCCTAAAATACTTTTAAGTTGATCTGTTATATTGAATTCTTCGGATATATACGTTGCAACAACGGTTGAATTAGACTGATAAGTGTTTGCAGGTTGATAATTCCCTTGTAAATAGGTTCCTTGGTTTGAATCTGAATTCCAGATATTTTCTGTCAATAACAAGTGATCAGGATTTCCTTCAATTGGTGTTACACTCCCTCCTTTAATAAGGATATTATAATTGTTAATTCCAAAATCCCTCTCTTTATATGTTGCCGAAGCACCAAATTTTAAATTCGCTTTTCTATCAAAGGTTTTATGCTTCTTTTTAAAGTCTATTTTTCCTGTAAGATTTAATTCTTCTAAATCTCTCCAAATTCTTTGTGGAGATCCAGCTGTGCTTGGTCTTATTGAATATTCATTTTCACTAATAACTTCAAACGGCGTAACTCTGATATCTTTATCCTGAATACTCGAAAAACTTGTTGACAAGCCCCAATCAACTTCCCATTCAGAATCTTCAAAGGCATGATTTCCTGTTAAACCTAAATTTGTAATTGATTTCTGAGTGTACTCAACATTATCTCTAACAACTTCAATATCATCTTGAATGTATGTGAAGGTTCTGAATTTCCCTGCACGCGAAACCCCATTTTGAAGATGCAGGATATTTAATTTATACTTAGAATAATCTGTTTTAAAAGAAATTCCGGCCAAACCACTTAAAAGTGCTTTCTGTAAACCAATATCTCCAGTTTGGGTTCTATTAGGAATTAACTCAGTATCTGATTTACTGATTGGTTTAAAATAAAAGTTTTGCTTTGTATTCTCAAAAAATTCGGTTGTATTCCTGTATGAAACATTAGCTAAATAGCCTATTTTATTATTGTTTTCACCGATATTAAAACTGTTTCCTGTAGAAAAACTAAAGTTAAAATCACCTAAAGAGTTTGCTCGATCAGCCGCCATTCTTTTATCAAAACGATTCGTTATATTCGTCAGACTTACTCCTTTATCATTCAAACCATCACCAACAGGAGAAGGAATTTTCATATTCTTTGAGAAAGGCAAATCCCTTTTGCCATCATCAAAACCAAGAAAATCTGTACCTGAATTCTCACTTTTTAAATAATTTGAATTAAAATGCATATCAGGATTGTATGACATTCCAACACTCAAGCTATATTCTTGACGAGATGGAAAATCCTTTGTCACAATATCAACAACGCCTCCCGTAAAATCAGCAGGCATTTCTGCACTAGCCGTTTTAGAAACAATGATATTTTCAAGAATATGAGATGGAATGATATCCATTTGTAAAGTATTTCTATCAGGATCTAAACCCGGAATATCCATACCATTAAGTATAGATTTTGTATAACGATCACCCAAGCCACGAACAAAAACATATTTACCACCTTGCACAGAAACACCTGGTATTCGCTTAACAGCTGAAGCAACATCACTAGCGCCTACTCTTTTGATTCCTTCAGCAGAAAGACCATCCATGACTTTAATTGATTTCTTTTGTAAATTAAGAACAGCAGATTCTGTATTTTTACGAGCTGTAGTTGTAATCACAACTTCATCTAAAGAAGCAGCTGAAGAAGCTAAAGAAATATTTACAACGACGTCTTTTTCTTTTTCAACTATAACATCTGTAATTTCTTTTGTTTGATAACCCACAAAAGAAAAAACAAGGGTGTATTCTCCTGGTTCTACACTAATAGTGTATTGACCATCAAAATCAGTTGTTGTTCCTACATCGGTTCCTTTTAGATAGACATTTGCAAAAGGTAAAGCATCATTAAGCTCAGTATCTTTTACAGATCCAATTATTTTATTGTCTTGAGCAAGTAGGTTTGGTATGAAAGCAAAGGAAAATATAATGATGAAATAATGAGTAAATTTCATAGACGAATTTGTTATATAATTGTAAGTATTGCCCGATCATGAATTGACCGAGCAATGTTTAAAATTGATTATTCAATGTTTTAAAATTCTGCAGCTTGATAAGTCCAACTCCATTCAAAAACACTAAGATCAGCACCAACACTTGCATCATCTATATTATTAATAATGTTTGCAAAGTTATTTGCATCTGAAGTGAAGCTTGTTAAACCTGAAGAGTCAATAAACACATCTTCTAATCCTGATGCGCTTGAAGGTAAAACGACTTCTATATTAGAAAAAGTTAGTTTAGCATTATTATAATTATCAATAACATTTTCATTATCTTGTAAAGTAAAATCTGTTCCTTGTGTTCCGCCTACAAGTAGAACATTATTAACTGAACCCATCGCATTTGAACGAAATTGAGCATATTCTCTATTTCCTGAATTTGCATTTGAAACTGAATTATCACTAAAAATTGTAACATTATTAAGTGTGAATTCACCTGTTAAAGCTTCTCCTTCAGGACCGTCAATTTCAAGTCCGTGATCAGACACATTGGTTTGAACAATAGCAACATTATTTATTGTTCCTGAATAAGCTTGATCAAGATCAACTGAATCATCACCAACTCCCCATACAACTATATTTGAAGCATCATGAGTTCCCCCAAAAAATTCAACGCCATCATCAAGATTTGCGATGACTTCAATATGATTAATATGTGTTCCAGAACCAACACCTCCAGTTGTAAAACCATTGATCTCATTTCCTTCTCCAATATTAGCTCCTCCATGACGTAATGAAATATATTGAATGGAACCAGAATTATCATTTGGATTATCTCCGCCATAAAGTCCATAACCAGATCCTGGAGGAATCCCTTCTATAAGTTGTTCAGTAACATCTCCTTCTAAAGAAACAGGTGCATTACCCAAAATAATAAGACCGCCCCAAAGTCCTCTATCATCAACTGTTAAGTTAGGACTTTCAAGATCACCTGATTCAATTTCATCTAATACAGAAGTGAAAATAATTGGCTCATCGGCAGTACCGTTTGCAATTAATTTTGCATCTCTATCAATAATTAAGGCTGAAGCTTGAGTTTCAACACCTTCAGCACCTTTAATAAGTGTTCCTGCTTCAATTGTTAAAGTTGCGCCACCATCAACAATAACTTTACCTTCTAATGTATACACATTATCTTTTGTCCAAACTGTGTTTTCAGTGATATTACCTGAAACCACTTCATTGTCTGGCTGTTCCGTTTCAATTGTAATTGAATCATCATCACTACATGAAGAAAGGATCAATAGATTAAAAAATAAGACCGAATAAACTAATTTTTTCATTTTGTTATATTTAAATTAAATGTTCAGGGCAAAACTACTTGAGTTGGTCTTTTATCTTGTTAATCTAATGTTACCGAGTATTAATGTAAGTTTATGAAATCAAAAGCTTGTTTAAATTAAATTAATACGAGGCTTTATTTCAAAAATATAAATAACTCAAGCTTCATTAATAGATTACATTTATTTAAAACAACTAATCATCAAAACGAACTAAAAATCTAGAATACAACGTATTAAAACAGAAAGGTTTTATGCCAGGTTTATGAGGTGAAGTATAGGCATTATCATCAATAATATCTCAAATACTAATATTTAGATAATTATTTTTATTTTACTAAAAAGTAGAAGATGAAATTTATTTCTAAAGAATTTATCTTGAAATAAGCAGAAATTAGAGACATAAAAAAAGCGTACCTATGATTAGTGATGAATAGATACGCTTTGTTATTTAATTATTATTCTCTCAAATCAATCGTTTCGCCAGACTTCATTTGATCAGAATTTAAAATATCAAAAATACGCTGAGCAACAAATTCAGGTTTATAAAGCTGATCATTTTTTTTCAATTCTTTGAATTTATCAACATTTTCAAAATCCTCAGCGTCGGTACTTCTTATCTGTGTTTGCATTTCAGTATCAACAACACCAGGACGGATACCGAAAGAATGAACAGGGTTTTCTTTATTTTTTTGCTCAATTGCAATGGTTGATGTTAGCATATCAATTGCTGCTTTTGAAGCACAATAAACGCTCCATCCTGCATAAGCTGATGAGGCAGCACCAGATGATATATTCAAAATTTTCTTAGAGCAAGAATAAGCTTTACCAAACTCTATAAAAAGACTTGATAACACAAAGGCTGATGTTACATTTAATTGAAAGCTTTTTGAAATATCTTCAGGCCTTAAATTTTCTAAATGTTTAATATCTCCTAATCTTCCCGCATTATTGATCAAGGTTAACGATGTGACATCAAGCTCTTTAATTTGATCTAAAACATCTTCAAAAATGTGTTCAGCCGTTGAAATATCGGTTAAGTCAACTGAAACCTGTGTAAAGTCATCAAACTTTTCATGACTTCTTGACAATGAAAAAACTTTATACTTTTCAGAAACATAATGATTAACTAAAGCTCGACCTATTCCTTTACTTCCACCTGTAATAATTGCAATATCCATC
>NZ_NEXQ01000026.1:0-152777 GCF_002810405.1 Psychroflexus sp. S27
ACATTTATCGCAATAACTCCAGGCTCAGTAACCTCCATGTTTGCTTCTGCATCGGTATTCGCAGTTGGATCTAATGCCATCCAATCTTTAATAGCCTCTTCAGAGAAATAATAGTAAGTAGTAGGAATATCATCTCCATTAGTATCAATATAAGCATCTACTTTACGGATAAACGTATTGGTTTCAAGTTCACTTACTAACTCATCGAGGTTTATTGTTACATAATCTCCCGTTGATGCGTCATAGTATTGAAAAACCATTTCACCTCCAACTTCTGTATAAATCACATTCCCATCTACTTCAGATGAAATCATTTGGATAATTTCTTCGATTGTCACTTGCTCTCCTTCGTATGTAATTTCTTGCTCAAGGATATATTCGAAATTCTCAACTACATCGCCWACWACATTTATCGCAATAACTCCAGGCTCAGTAACCTCCATGTTTGCTTCTGCATCGGTATTCGCAGTTGGATCTAATGCCATCCAATCTTTAATAGCCTCTTCAGAGAAATAATAGTAAGTAGTAGGAATATCATCTCCATTAGTATCAATATAAGCATCTACTTTACGGATAAACGTATTGGTTTCAAGTTCACTTACTAACTCATCGAGGTTTATTGTTACATAATCTCCCGTTGATGCGTCATAGTATTGAAAAACCATTTCACCTCCAACTTCTGTATAAATTACATTCCCATCTACTTCAGATGAAATCATTTGGATAATTTCTTCGATTGTCACTTGCTCTCCTTCGTATGTAATTTCTTGCTCAAGGATATATTCGAAATTCTCAACTACGTCACCTACAACATCAATAGTTACAACACCAGTTGCAGTTATAGGCATATTGACAAAAGGATCAGTATTCGCAGCATCTGCATTCAACCAATCTTTAATAGCACTTTCTGAGAAGTAATGGTAAACGTTTGGTTCGCTGGCAGTTATTTCTACACGAATAAAAGTATTTGTTTCAGAACCAGAAATGAGTTGATTAATATCAATAAGTGTTTTTACATATTCTCCTGTTAGCGCATCATAGGTCACTACATAAAACTCGCCTGCAGTTTCATCCCATACAACGGTAGAATGATTTTCGGTAACAATTGGATTACCATTTTCATCCTCGTTACTTGGATTAGAAGGCGCTATATAATTAATAAGGTCGTGAATTTGCTCAATGGAAGTATTCAAATCACCTCCTAAATCTTCGATAGCTGTTTTTAAATCCTCTTGATTGATTATACGTTGCCACATGTTATTCTGCCAATAATAAAATCCAGGATACACAGCTTCTGGGTCATCTGAATTTGAAGAAGTAAATGTATTGTACACTATAAGGCTTTCCACCTCACTTCCTATTATAGGCGAAAAGTTAGTAGTCCCCTGTAAAGCAACTCTAGGAATTAAAACCCCTTTATCCCCTGAAAGAACTTCTAAAATAGTTGCATCACTTGGATCTGGTGTACCTATACCGACCTGAGCCTCTGCATCAAAGGCTCCTAAAACTGAAAATAATGCAATTAAAATTGTAATTTTTCTCATAATAAATTATTTGTTAGCACAGCATTATACAAATGAATAAAACTTAACATCTACATAATAATTGTTTATCTATTCAAAATTACAGTAAAAAGCATTCTATTTAGTGTCATATTCGTATTATGAATGTTGTTTTAAAAATAATCAAGGTATCAATAAACCTTAAATTTAAATGTTAAAACCCTATAAATCAGATTTTTAAAAAAAATAAAGTGTCATTTTAATTTTTAAGGAAGCATATTTTTAAAAGAATCGATAAATTCTGTAGGAGTTTGAGACATGACGCGCTTGAAATGTCTATTAAAGGTTGACTTAGATTTAAAACCAGCTTGCAAATAAGTATCTTCTAATGATTTTATGGGAACATTGTTCTCGAGCTTATGCGTCAATAAAGCTACAATGTATTTAATTCTTAAATTATTTAGATAATTATTGAAATTCGTATTTAGCTCATTTTTTAAGTATTTAGACAAAAGTTGATCAGACGTATGAAGCTTTTTTGAAATTTGGGACAGAGTTAGTTCACCATCTAAAAATTGATTAGAATCTTCAAAATACTTAAGTCGATTTACAAAATCAACTCTCTCCTTTTCTGAATTAAAAACTCCTTGTGCATTTGTTTTAATACTCGGCTTTAATTTATTTTTTGTTTGATATTTTTTAGTATTCTTTTGAAAAACAAGTTTAGTTCTTTCTATAATGCCATTAGCATTTTCCTTATTAATAAGAAATCTTTCTATAAGAATCATAATTATCAGTGAAACTACTATCAAACAAAACAAAAGATTAATTATATCTGTTCTTTGCATAATTATCTGATCTTTTGAAAAAGTACTTATAAAATGGATTAAAACGAAGTTACCTTCGACCACAACAAGCAAAAGACACAGTTCATAAGATCTATTTATGTAATCAGCTATTTCTTTTCTTATAGATGATTTCAAAAAGATGACAATACTTAAAATTGAGTAAGTCAAAGAAGAAACAGACTCTGCTAATAGCAATGTCTTAAAAAGAAATTCGCCATAAGTATCTAGTAAAGAATCACTAATAAGGAGTATGATATAAATTAAGAAAAACAAAAAAAAAGGAATCAAGTGATGATCGTAATTTATTTTATTTTTTTGTTTATAAATTAATAATGATGTAAAATAAAGCAGTGGTGGATAAATTAATCCATAAGGCATTAAGGCAATGTAATGCAAACAGCAATTAAAGAAACCATATACAATACTAACATGCAGAACATGAATTAAAATAACGAGTGTAATCGAGAGCAAATAACGATCAAAGGTCTGTATTTTTTCTAAACGAGGATAGATATATAATACAATACAACTGATCACTATCACTGCAGTTGATAATAAAAGCATAACAAATTTAGGTTATTGTTTTATCTAAGTATTCTGAAGGGAGAGTACCTAATATATTTTTAAAATGTTTATTAAAAGTACTTCTAGAACTGTACCCACATTCATGTGCAATTGAGTCCAATGACAAAGAGGGTGATTCTTCAATTAGTCTTACTGCTCTATTGATACGATAAGTTGCTAATAACTTATAAAATGTTAGACCTAAGCAATGAGAAAAACAAAATGATAAATGATGCTTAGGAATATCCAAGTCTTTAGATAAGGTTTCTAAATCAAAATTTAACTTATAAATCTTATCATTTTCAATACAATACTCAATAATTTTATCTGAGTAATCTTCTAATTCTGCTTTAGATAAACCATAAATATTTTTATTATTAGTTAGGCCTCTCTTTAGTGAGTCGTTGTTACTTCTATAATTCATACCCATATAAATTATAGAAATAATAAGCATTGTGTTTATTAAAGCTATGCTTAACCATATGATATCAATATTAATTTCATAATCTATATTGAATAGACGGCGAATTAAAAAGGAAAAATAAACGACGATATACAGCGCGTAGCTAAAAAACATTTGATTAATATAAAACCTTCTAGCATCTGTATACTTATGCTTTAACCTGTAGTTAGATACAGCATAAAGATAAGAGGTTAAAGAAATAACCGATAAAGCATCGTAAACTATATAATACAAGTTTATATTTTCTTCAAATAAATCATTAAAGTTTAAATAAAATTTACACAAAAAATACAGACTAAATGGTGTTATATGTAACAATGTCTTTTTAAAATCAAAAACAGTATCTACTACTATAAAAAAAAGCATTGGCCCCAAAAGTAAACCTATCGGGAGTCTCACACCCAATAAAAGTAATACTCCGAAAAGCAATAAGATCGAAAAGATTAAAACAACTCTCATGTATAATAAATGCATTGTTAGAAATCAAACATTGGATGGATGAATGACAGACTTCAAATTTATAAAATTTTGTTAAGTCAACAAAAGTTAAAACAACATCAATATTCGTTTGAGGGGTATTCCTGAAAACGCGAATGTACTTAGCTTTAATTATGACACAGGTGAGCGTTACTTATCTGTTGAAGGATTATTCTAATAAAGAAAACTTTAGAAAGTTCTGAAAATAAGGTATTATCTCAGTGTGTAAAATTAAAATACCGAGCTTTTCAAGCCTCGGTATTTTTTACAACTTATCCTTCAGCGTCAAGTTTCTTGTTGGATTGATTTAAATCCCGAAGCTTCGGGAGTACTTTTAGTTCATGATTTACAGCATATCGCCGGGCTGGGCTGCTCCTTCGCCAGTTGTGAATTGCTTTCAAAATTGTACTTTTAGTTCATGATTTACAGCATAAATTTAAGCAACATAACCAAGAGATTCGTTGTGAATTGCTTTCAAAATTGTACTTTTAGTTCATGATTTACAGCGCTTTCATTGATATTACCTAATGCGCCGTGGTTGTGAATTGCTTTCAAAATTGTACTTTTAGTTCATGATTTACAGCCCGTCCATTCGGCTAATTGCACCGACGTAAGTTGTGAATTGCTTTCAAAATTGTACTTTTAGTTCATGATTTACAGCGGCGTTAAAAACATTATCTTTAATCTTCCGTTGTGAATTGCTTTCAAAATTGTACTTTTAGTTCATGATTTACAGCTTTATTCAGTTCAAATATTTCCTGAGTTGAGTTGTGAATTGCTTTCAAAATTGTACTTTTAGTTCATGATTTACAGCTTAACCAATTTGGAGATAATACTTCCACTCGACTTCCCATTTTTAATATGTGCATTTTAAACTCAAAATTGGGTTTAAGATAAAATGAGACTTCAAGACGCTGATCGTCAAGTTGCTTTTCTAAAGTTTGACTCTGATGTAAAGGCAAACTTTTCAGATATTTATATTGTTTTTCTGTAACAGCAATTCTAATAAATTCTTTTTTTTCTGTTGCGTTATAATTTAACCCGACAACATTATTAAACTTATCAAGCTGTGTTTCAAATTCTGAGATTTTGATGGTCGAGTATTCGCTTAATTCTAAATCAGATATACGATCTAACCCAAAAGTGCGGATGTGTGTTTCACCTTCAGGAACACCAATTACATACCAACGGTTTTGGTATTCACGTATTTGCAAAGGCGTTATTTTGTAGTTGTGATGGGTTTCACGACTATAATTTTCATAGATAAAATTGACGCTTTGAGATTGTTTAACTGCTAAAAGCAATGGTTTTATCAAATGAATACCTTTAAATTTTGAACTATCTTCTAGAGCGATTGTTTGTCTTAAAACATCAAAATCATTTAAACCTTGCTTAAATAATTCTCCTACATGTACAAGCTCTACATATCTTAGAAAGGACTGTATTCTGTGCTCATCTTTTTGGGAAAGCTTGTATCCGTTTCGAGTTGTGCAATAGGTGAGTTCTATTCCAAAGTCAAGCGACAAGGCTCTAAAATCTCTCTCTATCGTTCGTTTAGTCGTGACAATATTATAATCATCAGCTAAACGCTGAATCAACTCAGATTTTGAGATGTATGGATATGTTTCAACTAAATGAAGAATTACATCTAAACGCTTTAAAAGTTTATATCCTGCCATAGTTTCAAATTTAGATAAGGGGTTCGCCAAATAATGTCGGTGTAAGATATTTAAAAAATATCTTTTTTATGATTAAGCAATTTCAGAAACTTTATTTTTCTATACTAACCCCATATCCCCCTCGTTATTCCTTCGATGTTTAGACGTTGTTCCCTCGGTATGACTGGCTTTATCGAAGAAAGATCGAACAAGTTACGAGTGAGCATCGAACTTTCTATACATAAACATAGCCTTTCAATAGGCTTTATTTAGCTTTAGACTAGCGACTTAAAAACAAAAAATGGAAAATTTTGTTTTATAAAAATGGAGAAAGCAAACGGAAGATTTTTTCGAGGAGTTGCTGAGCTTTTGAGCGTTTGAGGTAAAGCTCAGGGTCTATCATTTCGGAAGATTTGATATCTTTAAAAAATAATGCTGACAAATCGGAATTCATTTTTTGACTATACACAATGGCATTGGCTTCAAAGTTTAAATCAAAACTACGATAATCCATATTGGCAGAACCCACCATCACCAAATCATCATCAATACAAAGCGTTTTGGCGTGCACAAAGCCACGCTCATATCTATATATTTCTACACCATAATGTGATAATTCTGTGTAGTAAGATTGCGCGGCTAAATTGACCATCACGGAATCAGATTTTCCTGGAACTAAAATTTTGATATCGATGTTTTTATTGGCTGCAATAATCAAAGCATCCATGAGGCTATTGCCAGGAATGAAATAAGGCGAGGTAATGTAGATGCTTTTTTTGGCCGAATTGATCGCTTCGATAAGTGTATAGTAAATCACTGGCAAGTCCGAATCTGGCCCAGAGGCGACCACCTGCACAACATCACCTTTAAGCTGCGGAACAGCTTCTGGCCTTAATAAGTAATTTTGATGTTCAGTTATCGGCGCTTTGCTGCAAAAATTCCAGTCACTGATAAAAATATATTGTAAAAAAAAGCTCGCCGAGCCATGAATTTTTAAATGCGTATCTCGCCAAAAAATTTGATTTAAAGATAGATCATTTCTATATCTGTCGCTCACGTTAATGCCTCCTACAAACGAAGTGACGCCGTCAATAATGACAATTTTACGGTGATTTCTATAATTTAATCTGTTGGCAAATGCGTACCAGATAATTTTGTAAAAAGGTGCAGTTTCAACGCCACCTGCTTCAAGTTTTCGAATAAACTTTCTACCTAAGGCATGACTCCCAAAATCATCATACATAAATCTGACCTCAACACCTTCCTGTGCTTTTCGCACTAAAACATCAGCGATTTGATTTCCGGTAATGTCATCTGCAAAAATGTAATATTGTAAATGAATGTGCTTTTGGGCTTTTTCGAGTGCCTCTAACAAGACTGGAAATTTCTCTTCTCCGTTTTCGAGCAAGTCGATTTGATTATTGGCAGCAAGCGGATTTCGACCAGCTTGAGCCACAAAATTCACCAAGTTTGTATGTTGATTTGCAACCAATTTTTCATCAATAACATCTTGGTGATATTTTTTTAAATTGGTTTCTATTTTCTCACGCAGCTTCACATCTTTGATGATCTTCTTGCTGTAAATTTTTCGTTTACGATAATTAACCCCAAAGGAAAAATAAAAAAAGATACCGAGCAATGGCAGAAAAATAACCAGTAAAATATAAGCTAAAGCCTTTGTTGCGTCTCGTGTATCATAAAGAATACGCAAGATGACAAGGAAAATAAGTAAGCCGTATGCGATTTGTAAAAAAAGATGCAAACCCAATAGTATTAGAGCTCTAATTTAAGCTTAATATTTTAACGTGGCGTCACTTGTGGTTTCTTTTTCTTTTCGCGTATTAAATAAATTCCGATTAAAATTAAAACAGCTCCTAACAGATACCAAATATTAAATTCTTCACCATCTAAAACACCCCAAATAACGGCGACGATTGGCAAAAGATATGAAACTGTGCTCGCAAAAACCGCTGATGTATCTTGAATCAATTTATAGAATAAAACAATACCAATAGCTGTTCCGAAAATACTGAGCAAACTCATAAAACCAAGCGCCTCAATGGCAGCTGCATCAAAATCTTTTGTGAAAAATCCTGAAAAAATCAATATAAACATCGAAGGAACCATCCAGATCGTAAAAACGCCACTAGAAACATGGATAGACTTGACTTCCTGTAATTTTAACTTAATAATTAAAGCAGAAATTGCATAACATGCAGAAGCCAAAACCATGAGAAGTGTGTAGGCGATTTGGCTATCTTCTGTTTTACTTTCTGAAAAATAAAGCAGAACGGCCGCACCTAAAAAACCGATAATTGCGCCAAACACTTGTGTTAAGCGGCTCTTGATCCCAAAGAGCATAAAAGCTAATACCAAAACAAAAATCGGCTCCAGACTATTGATGATTCCCGCCAATGAACTTCCGACTTGCGTTTGTGCAATCGGGAATAAAAACATCGGTAAAAAGTTACCAAAAAAACCTGCTGCGCCAACCCACAAAGCATCTCGTCTCGTCATTTTTCTTAATGCTGGAATACCTAAGTAAGATAAAATCAAACCCGCTAAACCTACCCTAAATGCACCGATTTGAAAAGGTGTAAAGGCTAAAAGTGATTTCTTAATCAAAATAAAGGAGCTTCCCCAAGTGATTGCCATGATGGTGAGTAAAAACCATTTATTTTTGAAGATTTTGATGTCCATGGGTGTATTTTTAAAAGTTTAAAAATGTCATATGATCTTGCAAGACATGCAGTCTTGCGTTACGTATTTTATAGTGCTGTGAAACTGGCTAATTCTTTGCCATTATCATTATAAAGTTTTAATTGATCGTTTTCGATTGTATAAGACGTGCTGTGCTCAAATACTTTTAAGAAAATCGCTTCTTTAAATTCAACATCAGGACAAGCCTTTAGGGTTGAAATCATTTGAGAAAACTCAATGCCTTTATCTTTATTTAAGCTGTAAGTTCCCGAAAATGTATTACAGCCAGAAAAGCCAGCGATTTTGTTGTCTTTCATAAATTCGAAATGAAGTTTATTACCTTCTTTAGATTCAAATTCAACTGACTCACCTTTTAAGCTTTTCAATTCCCATTTCCCTAATTCCATCTCACGTGTTTCTGGCTTTTTATGATCAAAAACAGCAATTGTTTTATCGTCTGCATTAAGCAAACTTAACTTTTTACCGTCTAATTTATAAGATGTTGTATTTCTTAGCGCTTCAAGGAAATCTTTTTCATTATTGTTTTGATCAGGACAACTTCTGCGCGTTGAAGCAATATCTCTGAATT
Organism: Psychroflexus sp. S27; assembly: GCF_002810405.1. Lineage (NCBI taxonomy): Bacteria > Pseudomonadati > Bacteroidota > Flavobacteriia > Flavobacteriales > Flavobacteriaceae > Psychroflexus > Psychroflexus sp. S27. The sequence continues at coordinate 8,802 of NZ_NEXQ01000026.1, forward strand.
TCAATTCGGTGTCACCTGATGTTTCATAAGATCCCATTATCTGGTTACAACCTGCGTAACCGCTTACTTTAGATCCATCTTTGTTTAACATAAAATGAACTGGCTCACCTTCGTTTGAAGCTTCTATTTTTTCACCGTTGAGTTTAGATAAAGCCCAAATTGAGCCCATCAGCATATCAGACTTTTGTTTTTCAGCTTCAACATTCTTTTTGTCTTCAGATTTTTTGTCCGATTTATCAGTATTCTCTTGGCATGCCGTCATTAAAATGAGTGAGCATAAAATAAAACTTAGTTTTTTCATGATAATATTTTTCACAAAAATGATTAATAAAAACTAATGCACTCATTTAATTAGTAAGCTCTTAACAAAATATGAAATTTGAAATTTACTTTAAGCCTTAAGTTGTAAAGCTTTTATTCTCTCGAAAAGCTCACCTTCAAAAGGACCTTTCACTTTTCCATAATTGATGATATCACGTGATGGCACAAAATTAATCGGTGATTTAGTTACACCTTTTTGCTTTAGCCAGCCTGTCAGTTGTTTCGCAGAACTCAAGAAAACAAGCTCACCTATTTCAGCCCAAGCATGCGCACCAGCACACATCGGGCAATGTTCGCCACTGGTGTAAAGTGTTGCTTTTTGGCGTTCTTCTAAATCTAGATTATCACAAGCCCATTGTGCTAAAACTGTTTTCTCGTTGATGCGATTTCTTGAAGTTGCTAAAATATTTTCGTTCTCTCCAACAAGTACAGATCCAAATGGTTTATCACCTGCTTTCAGTGCTTCTTCGGCAAGGTTTACGCACATTTCTAAAAAATACTTATCCTGTTTGCTCAATTGATCTTTTTGCTGTGACATGTTTTATATTATAAATTAATGTTGAGAATCTTAAAGATACTTAAACCAAATGAATCCGACAAAATCAGCTTCCTCTATAAGTTGAGTAACCATAAGCTGACAAGGTAATTGGGACATGATAGTGCTTTTGGTTTTCGATTTCAAAAACAACTTCAATGTATGGATAAAAGCTATTGATATCATTGGATTTAAAATAAGCTTTTGTTTTAAATCTCAATTTATAAATACCTAAGTTATCTTGTTGTTGAGATAAGAAATCATTAATTCGTCCTGAAGTCAAAGTTTTCTTTGTGGCAACCAAATGCCAAGTGTCATTTTGAGCATTATATTTTTCAAGCTGAACCTCAACATTTGGTACAGGTTGACCTGATGAAATGTCAAGAATATGAGTTGAAAGTTGGCCTTCTTTTTGCTGAGCTAAACTCGTTAAACTGATAAAGCTAAAAACGAGACTAAATAAGATTGTTTTCATTTTATTTTTTATTTGCAAAACTAAGGGAATTGAATTCCCATCATTTATCACAAGTCATAAAAGTTTATGAAAAACAAAACTGGCTCAAAATCTTCAAAAATAAATGAAAACCTGAGCCAGTCTCTGATCATGAATCTTTTAACCGCTTGATTACATATCTAAGCTATCAAATAATTCTTTAAGCTTATCTTCTGATGGACGTGGTGCATCTGCACTCACAATTCTCCCTTCAGGATCAAGCAAAATAAAACGTGGAATTCCGTAAATAAAGTAATCTTTTACAAACTGAGATTCCATTGCATTATCAGCTAAAAGCTGGGTGCCATGCAAGTTTCTCTTCTCGATTAAGTCACGCCATTTTTGCTCGTCTTCTTTTTTATCAAGAGAAACAGCAAGGAATTTAATATTATCATCCTTGTATTGTTCCTCAATTTTTTTCATAAAAGGAATTTCATACAAGCAAGGCACACACCAAGTCGCCCACATATCGATATAAACATAGCTTCCTCTAAAATCTTTTAAAGAAGAAGTACCGCCGTCATAGTTCATGTAATCCTCAAAAAGTGGTGATTCTTTACCCACACCAACTTTTTCATTCATCTTAAGTTGGTCTTCACGTTGTGCTGCCAATGATGTTACAAGTTCATCAATCTTCTTCTTTTCTGATGTGATAAACTTTTCATCTAACTGATCTTTATTTTCTTCTAAACGCTTGTTGAGTTTATCAGAAAAATCGGTCATTGCTTTGTTGTACTTTTCTTCTTCTAAAGAGAGGAAGTCGCGATAATCTTCACCAAAAAGCGCATTTGTTTCTTTAGACCTCTTTCTTAGACTAGCATTTTCTTCAGCACCTTCACCTTTTATTTTTAAAGATTTAGAAGCGCTTTCTGAATCGAAATTCAGTGTCATATCAAAGCCATTTTGAACATAAAGCCCGAAAACATCTTTATAAGACGCATTAAAATAAACAGGGTTTTCAAGCTTTAAAGTATCATGAAATTTCCCGTTTTCATCAACTTCAATCATTTGTGTTTTTGAAGTTTTAGGATTGTAAAGCCTAAAATTAACGCCTTCTTTAGGGTTGGCAACTTCTCCTTTAATAATGGCATAATCAGGAGTTGGCTCTGGTGCTTTATCGCACGCAAAGAATAAACTCATAGCGCCTGCAAGGAATAATGTTGATTTAGTTCGCATATTTATCATTTTCATATTTAAAATTAATAACCTGGATTTTGTTCAAGGTTTGTGTTTCCAATCACTGCTTGATCTGGCATTGGAAAAATGTATTTATACTCTTGATCTAGCGACTGCTTAACATCAGCAGCATTGATATCGCCTAAGATACTAAATCTCACTAAATCGAAAAGTGGTTCGCCATTTTCAAAGAACAATTCTAATAATTTTTCTTGTCTTACTTCTTCTAATAATTCCGCATTATCGGTTGTTGTTGAAGGTGCAACACCTGCACGTGTACGGATTTCATTTAAAAGACTTAATGCTTCAGTATCATCTCCACTTGGGTCTCTTAATAAAGCTTCTGCTCTGATTAAATAAATCTCAGCTAATCTTAAATGATACATCGTGTTATTTTCATTTTCAGCATTAGAAATAAATGGATATTTACCATTAGCATTATTTCCTTTTGTCATATCAGAATATGCATAGGCAAATCTCGGATCGTAATCAGCACCTGAAGAGACAACTCCAGCGCCTGGTACTTGCGCATCAGAAAGTGCACGTAAAGTTTCGCTGTATGTTGTTTGTTTCACTTGAGACATTTGCGTTCCTCCTTCAGATCCGGAGCCATGTACTGGCGCAAACAAAACTTCTGGGGAGTTGTAGGTGTTTGTGAAAATTGAAGCATAATCAGTTTCCAAAGCGTAACCTTCAGCGTTATTGATCACTTCATCAGCTAAGCTAGCTGCACCTTGGTAATCATTCATATATAAAAGAACTTTTGCTTTTAAGGCTTGCGCAGTCACTTTTCCGACTAAAAAATGAGGAATATTACTCGGACCATTTGCAATTGCATCATCTAAATCTTCAAGAATAAAATCATAAGATTCTTGGACTGTACTTCTTGGAATAGAAACTATTTCAGTAGAAAAATTAGTTTTTAAAACAATACCGTAAGGTGAAGATAAATCATAATGCTCACCAAAGTAACGCAACAACTTAAATGAAACCAAAGCGCGCATTGTCTTTGCTTCTGCAATCATAGACGCTTTTCTTTCGTCACTGATGCCAACAGCTGCTCCTTCTTCTAATTTTCCAATTAAAAAGTTTGCAGAGTTGATAATTTTATAATGTCCGTTATAGAGATTAGACAAAAATGGATTCTGAACCTTAACAGTGTTGTTATTCATACCGTTCATCCCGCTTAAAAAACCAGAGATTCTTCCTTCATTTCCATAAGCCGCCAAATGCAACGGGAAGAAGCTGACATCAAACTCTCGGCTTAAATCGTAAACACCATTTAATATACGTTGTGCACTCGCTTCGTCTCTAATTGCATCTTCAGGGGTCAATTGATAATATGGTTCAACATCATCAACCGAGCAAGATGCAGATAATGCGATGAGTGATAGAATTATTAATTTATTGATAAATTTTTTCATTTTTATATTTTTTAGAAATTAAGCTGAACACCAACCGAGAATGATTTCGATAATGGGTAAGCATCTTCATTATTGGTTTGACTTGTAATGCTACTTCTTTCAGAAAAAGTTTCAGGGTCAACGCCTGGCCATTTTGTCCATGTCGCTAAGTTATTACCTGATAATGTTAAAGTTGCCTGAGTAACGCCTAGATCTTTAAGAACATTCGGTGCAAAAGTATAACCTAATTGTAAACTTCTGAAACGCAAGAAAGATGTTTCGTACATATAACGATCAGAAACTCTACTGTTTGATGAAGGATCAAAATAAACCGCTTGTGCAAAGCGTGCATCAGGGTTATCTGGTGTCCATGTATTATTTGCATACTCAGCATATTTGTTTTCTCCTAAAGTATTAAATACACCTTTTGGAATACCATCCCACAAAGCTTCTGCTCCAACTGAATATTGAAAAATTGCTGATAAATTCCAGTTTTTGTAATTAAGGTTTGTACTAAAACCACCGAAGAAGTCAGGCTCTACATCTCCAATAACAGTTCTATCGTCTGATGTAATTCGACCATCACCATTTGTATCTTCAAAAAGGTAGTCACCAACACCTGTTGTTGGTTGATCATAAGTTCCTGTTGGTGAAGCTGCATTAAGATCATTTATTTCGTCTTGCGACTGAATGATGCGCTTAACTTTGTAACCTTTAATTGTTCCGACAGGTTCGCCTTCTACAAAATAATCTAATTGAAATTGGTTGACTGCAGCACCATTAAATTTATCTAATTTGTTGCGGTTAACAGCCCAGTTTGCATTGACACTCCAATTAAAATCATCTGTTTGGATGATATCTCCACCTAAGCTCAGTTCAACACCTTTGTTAGAAACATCGATAAAGTTAGAGTAATATATACTTGGACCTAATTCCTGAGGAATTGGTGTTGTCACTAAAGCGCCTTCTGTTTTTCTGTTGTAAACATCAATTGTACCTCTTAAACGTGAGTTTAAGAAACCAAAGTCTAAACCAAGGTTAATCTCATCTGTTGTTTCCCAACCAATATCTTCATTCGGAAAAATGTCGCTTGGTACAACCGCAGTTTCTCCATTATAAATATCACTTGCGCTTGTATTTAAAAACTGAATGTAGGCAAAATTAGCCACGTTAGTTGAGCCAACACGACCTAAACTTGCTCTTAATTTCAAATCGTTAATATTATCATTACTTTCTAAAAAGTCTTCTCTCGCAATATTCCAACTTGTAGATACTGATGGAAAGTATGCACGGCTATTTAGGCTTCCGAATTTAGATGACTTATCTGTTCTGAAGTTAAATGTTGCGTTATACTTGCTATCATAACTATATGTTACCCTTGAAAACAATGAGTTTAAACCTGTTTCAGCCTTGTTACCAATATATGATAATAGATTTTCTGCTGATGTTGGGTTTGTTAAATAATCATCATCTGGGAAACCTGAATAAAATTGACTTTTTGTATCTGTTTTAGTATAATCCCAAGCAGCACCAATCAATGTTGTAAAACGGTGCTTGTCAAATCTGAAACTATAATTAGCCGTCAAGTTTGTTGTTACGTTTGATACCAATGAATTTGCTTCTGATAAAAATGAAGTTGTCGGAACAAAAACCATATCTGCTTGAGCAGATTTCGGTACAAATGTCGACTGGTCATTATAGAAAACAGCTGAATTAACTTCCGCTTTTAGCTTTAATCTATCGATAGGTTCATACTCAAGAAAGCCATTCCCTATAAAATTGTATGATTTATCTACATCATCATTACCTAAACGCATCAATGGGTTAGGTTCAAATGTTGGAAATCCGTTAGAAAAGTCTTCTTGAGGTAATAAGTTGCCATTATCGTCTCTGATTGGTAAATCAGGTCGTGCACGTACAACCATTGTATTAATGTTGTATTGACCTAAGATTGTTTCTTCGCCAGATTTAGCTTTTGTGTGACCTAGATTGACTGTTGCACCAAAGTTGAATTTATCAGACAAATCAGTGTTTAAAGACATTCCGATATTATATTGCTCAAAGCGATCGTTTACCGCAACACCTTCTTGATTAACGTGAGATAAATTTAAAGAGTAGTTCGTGTTTTCAGTCCCGCCATTGATCCCGAAGTTAACTTGATTTGAAATAGCTACACTTCTAAAAACCTCATCATTCCAATCTGTATTTGCATCACCAAAATAGTTTTCGTTTAAACCGTTATAAGTTGCTGTTAATGTTGAAAAATCAAGATCTACATTACCTAAGTTTTGTAAATCAAAAGCAAAAAATGGATCTAATTTTCCTGAGTTAATTGCGCCAACACTATTGCTGAGCAATAAATCATAATAATCTTTATAACCTTGTGCATCTAAAACATCAACCGTATTGATCGGTCTTGCAAATGTTGTGGTATAAGAAAGATTTGTTTGTGTTTTCTGGTTTCTTTTTCCTTTTTTAGTCTCAATGATAATCACACCATTCGCACCTCTTGATCCATAAATAGAAGTTGCTGCTGCATCCTTTAAAACATCAAAACTTTTGATGTCATTTGGATTAATCGTTAAGAGAGGATTAGATCCTGAAATACCTTCAGTATTAAAAGGCACACCATCAATGACATAAAGTGGCTGATTTAATCCGCCTCCACCAAGTCCTGAAGATAAAGGAGAAGTGACCCCACGAATATTTAAACGAATTGGAGCTCCTGGACGTCCTGAGTTTTGTGAGACTTGAACACCTTTAACCAAGCCACCAAGTGCACGATCAAAACCGACCTGACCTGCTGCTGCCTGTACAATATCATCAGTTTCAACACTAGAAACTGACCCTGTAACGTCCTCTCTTTTTTGTTGCCCATAACCGATCAAAACAACTTGATCAAGTAACTGAACGTCTTCTTTTAAGGAGACGTCAATACGCGTTTGATCTCCGATTTTAACTGGTTTAGTTTTGAAACCAACGTATGAAAAAACCAAGACTTTACTATCTGCATCAACTTCAATTGAGTAATTACCATCAAAATCAGTCATCGCTCCTGAATCAGTGTTTTCAACAAGTACGTTCACACCTGGTAAAGGCGAGCCAGATTCTGTTGTGACAGTTCCTTCAATCACTCTTTTTTGAAAACTTGTTTTTGAAGAAGTTTGCATCACTTGCTTCGGAGACTTCTTTTTTAAAATAATTTGATTTTTAAGAATGCTATAGGTTAAGTTTTGAGGGCTTAAAACAGCATCTAAAACTTCAGATAATTTGACATTTTTATAAGTTGCATTGATTGGCTGATTTACATCAACCTCTTCAGCACTATAAAAAAATCGGAGAGTCGTTTGACTTTCAATTTGCTCAAAAACTTGACTCAATGTAGAATTCTCGGCATAAACACTCACTTCTTGTGATTGTAAAAGCTTTGAATTTTCTGCGTTCATCTGAAAAGAACACAGTATTAAAAAACGAAAGCAAACCTCATCGATATCTCTTTAGAGAAACCTTTAAAGGTTTAATTTTTAAAAAATTGATTGTTCATAAATTTAGTTGATTTTACTTGTTAGAGGTTCATTAATTTTAGATTTATAAAAATTATTCTGATTGTTTTTTGTTTTTTGGTTCTGTAATTTCAATTGTTTTTCCATCAATTATGTAATTAAAGTCTTTGTAAGTCTGAAAAGTCTTTAAAACTTCTTCAATCGTTTCTTCGCTGAATCTTGCAGTGATTTTGATATCGTTTAAAGCATTATAGCTGTTGTTAATTTCAACATCATATTGTCTCTCAATTTTATTTTTAATCACATGAAAAGAATCTTTGATAAAAACAAGTTCGCCATCAACCCATGCGATGTATTTACGTATGTCTGTTTTTTGCGTTAACAGATCAGAATTTTCGTAAAAAACCTTTTGACCTGGCTTGACAGTAATGCGTTGTTCTGATTTTGGGTTTTGAGCATTAATGCTGCCCTCGACCAAAACTGCATAAGCTTTTTCATCTTCTTGATAAGAAGTCAGGTTGAATTTTGTTCCTAAAACCTCAATATTCATCCCTTCGGAATTCACAATAAACGGACGCTCTTTTTCAGAAGTGACATTAAAATAAGCTTCCCCATCTAAAAAGACTTGGCGATGCAATGAATCTTTGCTAAATATTGTTGGGTAACGTAAAGAAGAACCAGAGTTAAGATTAACACGGGTTCCGTCTGACAAAACAATGCTGAATGTTTTACCGTAAGGTACACTTAAAGTGTTATAGAAAATCTGTTTTTGATCTTCAGCAATTTCTTCGTCATAAACAAGTTGGGTATCTGAGCCTGATAAACTGTTTAACTCATCAACGAAATTGGTTTCGTCAGGTTTAATATATTTTATGCTACCGTCATTAAGCTCGAGTTCTACCCAATTTTCCTCAGCAGCAATTTGATCTTTCGTATTGATTAAGAAAAAAGTAACTCCTGCAAGGCTTAACATTATAATTAATACCGCAGCATAACGATAAAAAGTTCGGTAATTGTTTTTTTTCTCTTTTCTTTGTATTGTGGATTTCACTTTATCAAAAGCCGTTTGATTTGCGTTTGGTTCAAATGTGCATTCCAACTTGTGATGTAATTGGATATATTTCTTAAATTCAATCTGATTTTCAGGCGTTTTTAACCAGTCGGTTAATTGTGCTAATTCTGACTCAGAGATTGAGTTGTTAAGATATTTTATGATAATATTTTCCAAAATAATAGATGGTATTTACTAATGTGATGCCAAAATTTAGATTTACCCTTAAAGAAATTTTGATTTTTTTCACAATTAGGTAAAAACTAAGATTAATTTGACTAATAAAGTGGACGATAAAGATTTACTAATGAGCATTAAAAAGGACGACAAGTCGGCCTTTAAGCGCTTTTTTGACAAGTATTATCAAAGCATTTATATCTATTTAAAATCTTTTAAAATCGATCACGATACTGCACAAGAAATTGCACAATCTGTGTTTGTGAAATTTTGGAATAAAAGAAAAGAAATTTTCATCACTGCTTCTTCTAAAGCCTACTTATACAGGATGGCTTACAATGAATATTTAATGCGTCTTCGTAAAAAAGATAAAGAAGCTTCACTTATTGACCACTTAACTTATGAAGCACTGCAAGATGTTACAGATTTAACACATGAAGAATTTGAGCAAAAGTGTAAAGAACTCAATAAAAGTATAGCAAAGCTGCCTCAGGCTTGTCAGCAAGTCTTAAAATTAAAAATGAGCGGCGCCACTTATAAAGAAATTGCCAGTGAATTGGATATTTCAATTAAAACAGTAGAGTCACAAATGCGTATTGCTTATATCAGACTTCGTCAAGATTTAAAAGATATTTTTCTATTTCTTATGGCTTTATGACTCCGAGTTATAATTACGCCTGAAAAATCTTAGTTGTTTTATATAAAAAAACCATTTCATTAAATAAACGAAATGGTTTTATAAATTTTGAATTTTACTATTTTAAGAAGTTAGCTCTTCTACTTTTTTATTAAATTTCAGGTAGCGTTCTTTACTATCATCAAGTTCATCCATCCATTCTGTGTGATGTTCTACAGCTTGTGTGCCAGTAACAACGCTTTTGTATGTTTTATCTCTATAGGTTAAGATATTTTCTTCTTTATCTTGTAGCCATTCTTTAAACATGACTGCAACTTTATCGACATTGAAATCTGGATAATCTGATAATTCAAGTAAATCCTTTATGTAAGCAGATTGGAAATCAACAGAATCTAGAGCATCTTCCATCGCGTCATGCTTTGCCAACCAATGATCAATATCTTTACGACGCTCTACTTTTGAAGGTAACTCTAAAGTTCCCATCATGTAATCACGAGCAACCCAAGCTTGTGCATCAAACATATTAAATGTATAATACTGATCTTGCATTCCTAAATAAATTAACTGTGGATTATCATTAAAGAAAATTCCTTTATAAATATTATCAGGATATAAGTTATTCTTAGTTTTTAACCTCAACTCACTTGGCAGGAATGGAAATTTGTGCTGATAACCAGTACACATCACAACGGCATCAAAATCTTCAGATTCTCCATTGCTGAAATGTACAGTCGGCCCATCAAAATGAGTTACTAATGGTAATTCCTTAATTCCATCAGGCCATTCAACACCGATAGGGTTACTTCTATAACTCAATGTTACAGATTCGGCTCCATGTTTGTAGCACTGCACTCCAATATCTTCAGCAGAATAACTACTTCCTATCAGTAGTAATTTTTGATTTTTAAATTGATCTGCACCTCTAAAGTCATGAGCATGCATCACGTGACCTGGAAAATCTTCAATACCATCAAAATGCGGCATATTAGGTGTTGAGAAGTGTCCAGAAGCAGTTACCAAATAATCAAACTCTTCTTCATAAGTTTCATTACTTTTAAGATCATCTAAAACAACTTTAAACTTTTTTGTCCTCTCATCAAACGACACCCATCTTACAGTTGTGTTAAAACGAATGTAATCACGTGCATTACTTTTATCGATACGTCCTTGAATATAATCGAATAAAACAGGACGCGGTGGATATGATGAAATTGGTTTCTTAAAATGTTCATCAAAAGAATAATCTGAAAATTCTAGACATTCTTTAGGTCCGTTAGACCATAAATATTTATACATACTTCCATGTACAGGTTCACCATATTTTCCAACACCAGTTCGCCAAGAGTAATTCCACATACCTCCCCAATTGTCTTGCTTTTCAAAACATACAATTTCTGGGATTTCAACTCCTTTATCTTTTAAAGCTTCAAAAGCTCTTAATTGAGCTAAACCACTTGGTCCTGCTCCTATAATTCCTACTCTTTTGTTGTTCATATTATGCTATAAATTTATGTATCCTACAAAAGGATGTTAGATATTAATTCTTATAATATATTTTTTAAAATATTGAAACGACTAAAAATCATGCGGTTAAGACAGACTTTCTCAGCTTCAAAGTTAATTTAGAAGCCCTCGATAATATAAGCTAAGAAAACTAAAAAAACAAGTTTTTAACCACTTTACTTAACCTTCACTTTTAAGGTCTTAAAATAACCGATTTAAACAATACCGACATTTCATAAGCCTTTCTAAGGGCTACAATATAACCTTAATAAAAACCAAAGGATTGATTAAATTGACGCAAACTTTTCAAAACATTAAATCATGATTAAAACATTACAATTTTTATTATTTATTTGTGTGACAGCAACATCTACAATTTACGCTTAAACTTACCTAACAACAGAATAAATAGATTCCTCTGACGTGACATGGCACGATGCAAGCTCTGACAACTTCTAGATTACAACAGCTGAAGAATTAGCAGGATTAGTATAATTGGCACAAATAGTTAGAGCTCGTGGCTTATTTGGCGGATCTGACAGCGCGCTACTTATGAAAAACTCATATTCAACAAGAACAATGACTGCTCCAGAATTTGAAGGCGCTGTGATTGGTGCTTTTGGAGAAGTTAAAAACTGTCTCATTAATTTGAGATGGTTTTTTCATGCTTATCCAATCGCATATTCATATTTAAATAAAATTTATACTTCTGAGGACATATTATTTTAAAACCTCAGAACCAAATAGAAAAAATAATCTATTTTTGACTTTATTTTAACAACTTAAAAAACAACAAATGAAAAAACTATTACTTTTTACTGTATTTACTGTTTTGAGCTTTACAACTGCTGTTGCTCAACAGATCAATTTTGGAGCAAAAGCTGGGGTAAATTTTGCAACTCTTACTGGTGATGTTGATGATGCCTCTACGAAAGTAGGCTTACATGTCGGTGGTGTTGCTGAGTACATGATCAACGAAAAGCTTAGTCTTCAAGCTGAATTGCTTTATTCAATGCAAGGTGCAAAAAATGAATACACTGAAACTAATTCTTTTAACGATTATTCTGAAATTTATTCAGAAGAAGCAACTTATAAATTAAACTATATCAACTTACCTGTTATGGCTAAATATTTTTTTACAGATAATTTTAGCGTCATTGCTGGACCTCAAATAAGTTTTTTAACATCGGCCAAAGCTGATTTTGATGAAGTTTATACAATTACTACTGGAGGATCAACAACTGTAGAAACAGAATCAATTTCTGACTTAGATATCAAAGACGCTTTAAAATCAATTGATTTTGGACTAAATCTAGGTCTTGGCTACAAATTAGATAACGGCTTAAACTTTGAAGCTCGTTACAATTTAGGTTTGATGAATATTGACGACTCACCAACCGAAGCTGGTGATCCAGAAACATCAATTAAAAATGGTGTTATCCAAGTTTCATTAGGATTTATGTTCTAAAAAACACCATAAAATATTTCAAAAAAACCATCTTCAAAACAAATTGAGGATGGTTTTTATATTTATACCTATATACGAAAAAGCTTTACGTGATCGCTCAGAAGAGATACTCTAATTGAGTTTACTAATTTTCCAGTCACTTCAAAATCTTTATCAATAAGTTTTTCTAGCAAACAACGACTCTTTTGTTTCTTGACATATCTTTCTATCACTTCTGCTTCTGATCGTGTATCACCTGCTTCAAAAACTGCTTTTAAAATCCAAGGTCGGTATTTTAATGTAAATGTGTTAAATGATGACGTGTTATGCTTCTTCAATCTTAGTCATGAATCTTGAGATGAGCCACTGTAAAATTTATCATGCGAAACTGAATATATAATATAGAAATAATACATACCTTTTTCTTTAAAACAAAAAAGCCCGATACTTTTGTATCAGGCTTTATTTGCTCCTCCTCAAAGACTCGAACCAAGGGCTGTAATCACCTATATTCAAGCATTTTAAGGAAGTTAACTTTTTCATGTTACCGAATTGTATACCTTTTTGGATTAATTTTATTTTTTTAGTACTTCATCATCTTCAAAAACAACCGCTTTTATATCAGCTTTTATTTTAAATCTACTTCTATCTTCATTATACATTCTAATAATTTTTTTTTGTTTTCTCCCTTCGGCAGTGTTAGTTATATTGAATTTTGCAGTAACTTCATATCCGCGATCTTTTGTCCACCCGCTTATTTCTATAGGAGAGTCACTTAAGTCAAAACTATAATCGCTAAGCCTAAGCGATTCATTTTCAAACTCATCAATCACTACAAAATCTGTTAATATTTTTTTAACTCCTCTTAGTTCCTCTCTACCTGTTCTATAAATACTCCTTGTTTTAAAAGAAATTTTATAGTCATGTCTATCATATCTTAGTTTTTCTAAAACTGGTTTGTAGGGCGTTTTAAAGTTCACTAAGTCATTTGGCTCAAGTGTTAATCTAACTGAGTCTGCTATTTTCTTCATAACCTTATCATACTCTTTAACTGTGTAAGTTATGTGTGTATTTTTGTATTGTCCTTCTAATTTTTTATTATAACCTATACTTGGACGACTTCCTTTATTAAAAGTTAATTCAAAATTTTCTTTATTCCACCTATATCCCACATCAAAACCTATATCATAAAAATCGTAACCATATTTATTAGGATCTTTATCGTTTAGTGTTGAAAAATCGTAGGCCATAATTAATTATAAGTTTGTTCCAAAACTAGATTCTGTACATTCTGTATTGAAGTTTTTATGTCATATTTCTCAAACTTATATTTCATATAACGAGAAGTGAAATCATCATGTGTTGAAGTTATGATTTGATAGTCAGTAAATTCATTACGAAGTAAATCAACAAAAGAGTGTATATTGAGACTATCCATAGTTTGAACTGGATCATCAATAGCCAATAACTTAAAGTTTTCATTTGTGTTGTATACTTTATTTAATGATAAAGTGAAAGCTAAAGATACCACTGCCATTTGACCTGCACTCAAATGGAAAACGATATCATGGTCAGAGTCACATCCAGTTCTAAAGACAACATTGTTTTTTTTACCTGTTGGTTTTATGTCAATAAAAATACCAAAGCCTTGCTGATAGTTTTGCAAAATCTTCCCTGAGTATATGAAGAAGGGTATTTTAATTTTTTCAATCATATCGACCTGGTGATCTTTAATGGTTTTAAATACTTTATTATTAATGAGGATTAGATTTTCGAGTATAGAATTTAACTTTTTAAGTCTTTTAGTTAGAAAGTTGTGTCGTTTATTTGACGTTTTTTGAGCTTCTTTTAAAAGAAACTTCTTCTTTTCTTCTAACATTAAAATAGAAACGTTATTTAGTATTTCTTTATTTGAATCAAAATACGTAGAGTAAAGACTTGAATCTTGAGTTTTCTCTGAATTATACTTGTACTTCTTTAAAACCTGTGCCTCAATGATTGTTTTTAGTTGATGTCTATTTTCATTAAAATCAACTGAAGAAAATGGAGGACTTGTAAAGTATAGGTGACCAATATGCTCATTCTCTGGATTAAGAAGAACTTCTTTAATTTTTAAAATATCTTTTTCATAGTTTGAGTATTCCCTTATTAATGATAAAACATAGCTTTCAGTTAATTTATTTTTATTAAGATACTTTTGAATATCTTCTTTAATTAGGTGGTGTAACTTTTTGATTTCCGCTAATAGTTTTTCTTTAACAGAAATTTTCTCATTATTGAATTTTCTTAAACTTTCAATTTGTTGCTTATATGATTCATTTAAGACTTCGTAACTGTCAAAGGTAGAAGAGCAAACTGGACAGCTTTTTTCGTCTATATTGTCAAAAGAATTAGCTTTATTAAAATTTTCCCAGACTTTTTTATTAGAATCGATTAACTCAGTGATTACTTTTCCAATTCTTCCTAAATCCTTATCAATATCCTTTATACTATCCTTTAAATCTTTATACTTTTCTAAAGAATCGACTTCAAGAAAATGTTCAACTATCTCATCCCGTTCTGCATTCTCATCGTTTAATGAAATTTCTTCAATGTTGCTTATAAATCTTTTGTATTTGGAAATTGTTTTATTTTTTAATTCTATTTTATCTAAAAGTTCAGTACTTATTAAGTTTGATAGCAATATCAGATTCAATAGTTTATCATCTGGTAACAAATTGTCGTTTATGTACGAAAATGTTCTTGATTTCTCATATTCTTTAACATCAAAGTTGTTTTTAAATTTAATTAACTGATCTACTTCCTCTAAATAGCTATTAAGGTGATTGTTTACTTCCTTTAAGTTTTTAAAAGGAGTTTCTTTATCAATTTCAAATTCCTTCCTTTTAAATAATCGTATATAAGCTACGTCTTCGGAATCATTATCAGATTTCTTGATCTCATCAATCTCATCACCAATTCTCCCCTTTTGGGTATCAAAGTTTTGAATTAATTCATTAAGCTGTTTTTGACCCCATTCTTCTTTATCAATATCGAATAAAAATGATAAAGACTCTCCTTTAGCATCTTCTTTAGTCTTAAGAAAACGTATATTTTGTTCTTGCTGAATGTAATTGAATAAGTAATAGACAGAATTTAATGTGATATTCGATTTTTCTCCTAGGAATAAAGAATCTATTTCAGGTTGTTCAACTTCATCATCTTGGTTAAACTTTGTTGTACCGAAAGCTTCGGTTCTCTTTGATAAGTAGGTAAAAAAACTCGCTTGAGAGATCTCAGGCAAATGCTTTTTAGCTGATTTATTCTTTTCAGGAGAGTTTTCAATATCATACAACTTGCTTATTAAGTACTCTTCACCGTCTTTATCGATTACCAGCTGAACTACAACATTTTCATCCTCATTGTTTTGAAAAAAGGGCTTGCTACGGTCTTTGTTTCTGAATTGGATGTTTTTATAAACTCGAACTCTATCAAAATTACCAGTAATACACAACTCTAGTGCTTCAAAAATAGTTGTTTTACCATAGCCGTTAGGCCCCGACAGGATAAGGTTTTTAGATTCACTTTTTGAGAAATCAATAATTATTTGGTTCTCTATACCTTTAAAATTATTGATTAATAACTTCTTAATTTTAATCATTTGATAGTAGATTTATTAAGTTATCAATTTTGTTTTCTGATTCTTCATCTAAAAAATCAATAGATTTAAAGCCAGCTACTTCATCTAGTAATTTATAGTATTTTTCTTTCTCATTATTTTCAGATAAGGCATCGTTTAACTTTTCGTTCAATTCTTTAAACTCAGCTTCATCGAAATTTAACTTAAGGAAGGGTAGTTTTATAAATAGTTGCAATACGAGAATATAGACTTCCATATCATCAGTTAATCCTTTATCCATAAAATCTTTGAACAGATTTTTATCATTTACTTTAGACTGTAAGCCTTCATTAGATGTATCTCTTGAAATAGCAGAGAAAGAACTAGGTGTGTAAATTAAAACATGCTTTTTTAAGAAGAATTGATCTTCTTCAATTAAAAGAATCTGTGATTTAAGCTTATCTAAATCATCAATGCTAGAGGATTCAACTAATATCAACAATGAACTATTCTTTTCTAATGCTGGATATCCATTTATTTTAATTCTCTCATTGAATTTGGATAAAAACTCATTGTACCAATCACAATTATTTAAAGAGTTTTTTGTTTTCACTTCTTCTAGCTGATGAGCATTGATTGATTCGAGAAACATATATGACTTATTATCATACTGATATGCATTAATTCTTTCATCAAAGGTATAGTCGTTGTTAGTGAGTATAGTTTTTATTAATTCATTCATTTTCTAAATTTGTTTTTGCTGTTTCTCTGCATATAAAAGAAGTCGAACCATTATAATTCATGAACTTATTAAAATCTTCAGCTTTTTCCTCTTTATTTCTAGTATCAAAAAAATCAGGATTAAATTTGTGAAAAGCACCATTAATATTTCTATTAATTAGGTTGGTATTCTCCCATAGCACCATTTGAGACTCCAAATTATTCAAGATATTTCTAACAACTTCTTTGGCATCATCTTCATCATCAATAATTGTTGTCAAGCGATAATTGAGCTCAAAATAAACAAGTGTCAGATCATTAGAGTCTAAATCTGGACAAACATTTAAATTCATTAATAATTTGAAAAATACTTGCTTCAAACCATCCTCATTAAAAACCGATTGTGTTGAACTAAGGTTCTCAGGACTTCTACTTAAATTTAGGCGTTTAATAAAGATTAAAAACTTTTCATCAGAAAGGTGGTGATAAACCTTATCTATTAACTTATCAACATTAACTATTTCGGGTTTAGAGAGAGAACTCATCTTTTTAGATTCGATATAAAGGTTGTAAAATAATTTTCGACATTCAAAAATCTCATTAAGAAGGAACTCACTTTCCTCAAAAATAAAAGTTCTTAACTCTGAAAGTGAAAATTTAATATCAAAAAGGTTTTTGGTTTCCTTTTGATGCTCATTTCTTATCTTCAGATCTAATTTATACGTTAATCTTTTAATAGCACTTTCTACCTTTCCTTTGTTATCACCAATTAGTTTTACTAGTTCCTTCTTTATATAATTCTCAATTTCAGTTGTACCACAATGATAAATGTCATTCTCGTATTCAAAACGCTTTATATTATTAAGGTTTTCTGTTGCAGACGTGTCCCAGTCATTAATCTCAACTACTGTGTGTAGGTATCTTTCTTCACCATCTTCAAAATCACCATTTAGAACCGATTTATATTTACTTTTATTATTAGCGCCATTTGAATAGTAAGCTTTCACTTGATGAACTCCTAAATATCTGATTTCTCTATCAGTTTTACTAAATATAGCTACATCTTCATGTTTTTCAAATTGAACAAATGTGTTGTCTTCATCTACATTGTCTTTCTGTAATTCCCGCAAAGCAATTAGAATCCCTACTTGTCCTTGATGAGAGAAACCACTCCAACTTGCTGTAGCATTTCTTTTATAATCTTCACTCATCTCTACTCAATTTCAATCTCATCAATTTCCTTCATCAACCTATCTGTCTCCGTTAAAGCCACAATTATTTTTTGATAATGCAAAATATCATCAAAACTTAAAGTTCTGTTTTTACGGTCTTTTAACCATTTTTGTGCGGGTTGATAGCCGCCGATGTAAAACTCCCATGCTGTTAATGGCACGTTGTCAAAATATTGCTCATCATTGATGTAAACTTTGCCGTGAGTTTCGTTATCTGCAACATAACCTGGACTTGATTTGGTAATTTTTCTACTAACTAAATTATCTCCATCCATTGGATATTGAGTAATGTATTGCTCCACTTTTGGACTTTCTAATAAATGGATTTGGCGTATTTCTCCGCCCAATTTTACCAATTGCCAAAACGTGTCGTGGTCTTTTGGATAAGGAACTCTCGGGAAATCTATTTTTAAGAATTCATTGTACTTCTCTCTATAAGTTGGTGAGTGCAAAACTGCATATATGTAGTCTAAAATATCTATTGGAGCGAAAGTGTTGGCAGTTGTTTCTTTTTCATTGATATATTTCAGATCTATCTTTTCTGAAATCTCATTAACTATTTCTATTGAAAGATTTGGTCTTCTATCTGAGGATTCATCAATAGATTGTTGTCCATTAGTTTCAGAATACAAATATAGAGGAAAAACATAGTTCGCATCTAAAGATGTAATTGAAGTAGGTTTTGTACATATTTTTTTGCTAACAAAAATAAGATTCCACATATCGCTACTGCGTGAGTTCTTTATAGTTATAAGGCAAAGATTTTTTTTCTTATCGATATGTTTTATTAAATTTTCTCTAGGTCTGCCGATAAAACCATTGCTATTACCTGTATTGTAAGTATATCTAATATCGAAAGGCCTATAGGAAACCTCACTAATGTCAGATTGTAATGGTTTGTTTTTCGTGATATCTTCTATAGCATTTTTAAGGTTCCAACTTGATGAATCTTTACCTAAGGAGTATTTTTCTCTAATTTCTGAATCTGATAATGTATTTATATCAAAATGAATATTCATTATTTCTTTTTTATCTAATTGAATGCAGAAATTATCTTTATCAGTTTGCAAACCAGTTGATGAAAAATTAAACAACTCCTTTAAAGATATATGTTTTTCATATTGTTTGATTTCTTCTAAATTTCTTGGTACAAAAATGTAATCGTTTTTTTTAAGCTCTACATCTTCAAATTGAATTGAGGTTAAAGATTCTGAGGTTAAAAAATCATATTTATCATTTCTTTTACCTATTATACTCTTGTAAAAAACCTTTCCTAGTTTTTCACTTTTTGAATTCTTAATGAAGAAATTAATTGATACGCCTTGAGTTATATCAAATACATTTTCATCAGGTTTGTTATTTTTATCAACTAATTTCTTCTTAATATTCCCATGTAAATCGATGGAGTATATTTTGTCGAAGGTTTTTAGTAGATGCCATCTCATTCCTCTAAAAGTATCACTATCTAAAAAGCCATGTGGATTAATAAAAGCTATTATACCACTTTCATTTTTTTCAATAAAATGCTGTGATTGCCTGATAAATTTTACATAATCATCATTAATCATTTTTGGATTTCGTTCTTTTAATTTTTCTTTTCCTCCAGGCTCCATTTTATAGTCTTTCATCAACTTCATAATCCAGTCGCCTTGATTTTTACTCATTGCATTATAAGGCGGATTACCAATCACACACATCACCGGCGTATCACGTTTAATGTGATTAGCTTCATTGGCTTCTGTACTCAGCCAATTTGCAAATAAAGTTCCTGTATCTGGATGATATTCCTCTAAACTGTTGGTCAAATACACTTTGGTGCGTTGGTCTTTTGTCGGTTTAAAGCCTGTTTCTTTCAGCAATAAATCCAATTGCAAATGTGCCATAGCGTAACTTGCCATTAGTAATTCAAAACCATTCAAACGAGGGAGTAAATCATTTTCAACATAACTACTCCAAATCCCTTCTTGGCCTTTGAACTTCTTATTCACGTGTTTAATTACTTCCGCTAAGAATGTTCCTGTTCCTGTAGCAGGATCCAGAATTTGAACTTTGTGAACCTCCTTTTCTACTTGCTTATAACCAGTTGCAGATCGTTTGTCAGGGGTTTGCGAATCTATATTTATTTTTGTCTTGGAAGTGTCCGCTAGACCTTGTGGTAAATCAAATTCTGTTTTTAGAATATCATCGACTGCACGAACAATAAAGTTTACAACAGGGGCAGGAGTGTACCAAACGCCTTTTGCTTTTCTTAATTTCGGATCATATTCAGCCAAAAATGTTTCATAAAAATGGATAATTGGGTTTTCCATTTTTGTTTTCTTTCCATAATTTTCAAGAATCTTCTCAACATTACAAGCCAAGAAAATATCTGTTAAGCTATCAACTACCCACTTGATGCGGTCATCAATATCAGGACCTGCAATGTAGCCAAAAAGCTTACGCAAAAATGGATTTGATTTAGGGATGAGTTCAGCCGCTTCTTGTCTGCTAAAAGTCTCTAAAGATGGGTCGTGCAAACGAGCTGCAAACATTCCGTAAGCAATGGTTTGTGCATAAACATCTGCAAAACCTTTAGGCGTAATATCATGAATCAGTATTTCTTTAAAAGCTTGTTTCTGATCTTTAAGCGTCGAATTTTCTTCATTTATTTCATCACTGGTAAGCGCTTTGCCGATTATATCAGAAAGTAAACGTGCTTTACCAGCCATCATTTCAGCAAGTCTTTTCGGACTTTTGATGCTTTGACTGATGCGGACACTAAAGTTTTTGATGATGTTTTCAAAAGCTTCAAAATTTTCAGGTAAAGCTTTAATTTTGTTGCCATCAAGTTCAGCAATTTCAATATTTGTGACCAATTCGCCTTCATGGTAAAGATAAAAATTGATATAATCTGTAAAGATGAGATTATCTAAAGAAGCTTTGTAACGGTCAAACTGTTCTTTGTTGCCAGATTTCTTTTTTCCTATCAAGTCATGATCACCAATATCTTTAGCTTCAATAAAACCAACAGGAATATCTTTTTTGGTTAAAATATAATCAGGTGCGCCACAACTTTGTCGTTTAGGTTCGTTAGTTGCTCTCACCTCAGGCACTAAGCTCTCAATGAGATGTTGTAAATCTCCTCTAAATGTATGTTCCGTTGAATTGCCAAGTTGATAGCGTTGATTGATACTATCAATATATTGTTGGATTGTCATTCTAAATAATTCTGTAGTTGATTGAATCCTTAAAAATAGTTTAATTCAATTAAAAAATAAGGATTTTGACATTAAAAAATATATTCAAAGGTGAGATTTTAGAATCAGATCTTAATCAATTCATCTTTACAAAATTAAATCCTGAATAAGATTACCTTATAAAACAAAAAAACCAGTCCAAATTAATGAACTGGCTTATATTTATTTATAAGTAATTAAAATTTAACTACTCCAATAAAAACCTCCAGCTGTTTTACGTTCACCACGTACAGCTTTAGCTATACTTGATTTATTAATACCAGTTTTTCTTGAGGCCTCTGCTATTGATTTATATTCTTTTAAAAGTTGACCATCAAGTGATCTCTGTGAAACGCTTTTAAATCGTTTATCAGCAACTTTAAAGGAAGCCATATCATTATATGACCAACAGAACCCAGCGGCTGTCTTAGCGCTTCCTAGACATGCTGAACCTATATTTGATTTTGATGAGTTTACTGCCTTAGCAGCATCACCTAAACATTCAAATCTTGCTATTTGTTCTCCTGTTGTTGCATCATATTGATAAACAGATTTTTTAAATCCTCCACCACTATCTGAATTATAGCCGTTTTTATTGGCTTCGTATTCAATTATGTAGTGTTTTTCTTTTTGTGCTAACTCATCAATATTATTAGCTGTGTCAACCACTTCCCATTCAAAATCTTCAGCACCATAGGTTGAGATTGCTTCATAAAATTTTCCTTTTTCATTTCGGCTAGCCCTTTCAGTGTGATCCAGTCTGCGCTGGTATAAGCTATTTGTTGTTGAACCTATGTAAACTTGACTTGTTGACTGGTTTGTTGATTTGTAAATTTTGTAATTCTCGTTCTTCACTCTTAATTCTTTCTCCATATTACATTATTAAATTTATCCTACACATGTATTCACACCATGATTTTGGATTACTCTATTCATTATTTTTTTCACTATTTTTCTATCAGACCTTTTACAATATAAGGCGTCATAAACGTATATAACATAAATTTCTAAATCGTTTAATTTTTTGATAATTGAACTCATGATAGAAACCTCTTTTTTGAATAATTTCTGTGAGGTTATTTTGTGACTTTTATATTTTATTTTTTCATTCATCAGATTCTTGAGCATTTCTTTTTCACTTTTGTAGTAGTAATCAAAAAGTGGACTCTTCTTCATATCATCTATTCTCTTATTAAAAAATGATAAATGCTCAATTTTAACCTCTTTCAAAGGTAATTCAAGCGCTTTCTCTAAACTTTCATGAGTGATTTGGTAGTTTACATCCCCGTAAATAGATGATGCTATATTAGGGTGTAGAGCTTTGAAATCTAACTCTACAATTGGTTCATCTTCAATTTTAATTAAGGATCTAATCCATGAAGGCATAAGGTTAAAGCTATCCACAACTCTTCCTCCTGACTTAAAGTCTCCAATCTTTGGAATAATAAAATTAACGCCTACTAAAAAGTCGTAAAGCTTTATATTATCTTCCACAAAGGTTCTATCCTTAGGATTTGAGTAATAAGATTTAGGTTTCTTTTTTAAAAATGTTAGCTTTTTTCCTTTCTTATTTTGATGATTTGCTTTAACGAGTTTTTTAGCTTCATTAATAATTTCATTGTTAGTTGGTAATTTTATGTATTCATAGACTTTAATTAAGTTACGTCCTATAATATTAGTATTTGCCTCATTGAATTGTTTGAAGTAATAGGACTTTCTCTTATTTATATTATCTTCATATTGAATTTGATATGACTTCAAACTAGTATTTATTGAGCTACTATCGAGTTTGTATTGTTTTGTATAATGACCTTCTCGGTAAGTTTCGTTGCTGTAAGCACTTTCTTTACATGAAATTATAGGTTCAGTACTATTGGTTTGATATTTCAGAGCTTCTATTATATTTTTATAAATGATAGTGTTATCAGCCCCTTTTTTGAATTGCTGATGTAAAATTTTTGAAGATAGGCTTTTCCAATAATTATCACCTTTAAAAACAGAATATGTGAGATTTGAAGTCATTATAATACATTTCTCAACAGCAATATTTATATCAGAATCAATTAATTTTAGAATACCCTTAGGGAGTCTCTTAATTCTCCTTATTACACCTTTTGGAATTTGCACTGTTTTATAATCCCCAAAAAATATCGGTAAAGTGACATCTTTACTACCATCATCAAATTGTGAATTTTCTGTCGAATCACTTACAAACACTGGGTTTTCCAAGATGTTATCATGCTCTGGTAAATCAGTAACATAATTGATAGTTAGATTATTATTGATAGTTAGATTATTATTGTTAGTAATTCGATTAGTTATTGGTTGATTAGCTTTAGTTTGTTTATTTCCTTTATTTTCTTTCATCTTTTTTTTTCATCTTTTTTTTTGCGATCACTTTAAATTATTGTTTTAGTTGTGTGATATATGATATGCAGGAAAGACCGAGTACTTTACTCGTAAATAAGGAATTTTTTGTCTTGATTTTTTTTCGTTCAACATCATCTTTCTGCATAAAATCAAGCAACACCTACAAATATAAGAAAAAAATATGAGTAATGCAAATATTTTGTTAATTATTTTTACATTATTAATATTTTACAGGTCAATATGATATTATCAATAATAAACAGCCTACAAAGAGTAGGCTGTTATTGATCAATTCATTTTCAGTGGCTTTTTTAAAGTGAAGCCGTCTCAAAAGCTTTTCATCCAAAATACAGTATAACACTTTCTATGATTACAAAATCTCAAAATGGTAGTAATAATAAGCCTTACCATCAATTACATAAACAGTCATTAAATCTTTTGTAACCTTTATTGACTCAACCAACAATGTGTCATCTTTCTTTATTTCTCCTACATTAGTAATCGCCTTTATTTTAAAAGGACAAATACGTTTATCCAATCTTTTATGCTTATTTATGATATACAGAACTTTAGGAGAACAATATTTTAAAATGCTATTCAGAATTTTATTTTCCATCTAAAATAGCTATATAAAATGTGGGATGAACCAACTCGGTTCTTCGTTTAACAAGGAATCTCCTAGCGTATTCATAAACTCATATGCATTTACATTGCGCTCAATATTATTATCGATGTAGGAGGTTTTATTAGCTTGCGTTAATAAATTATATATTTCCCAGAAATTGATATTCCCATCAGCATCACAACTAAAAGCTGGATCATCAAGATAAGCTTTAGCCACATTATTTATTTGGCTGTCTGTTAATAAAACTTCTGGAAGTTTTGCTTTTTTAGCTTTATCTAAATAGTTGTAGATCCTTAGTTTACCTAAAAGATGAGCAAACTGTTTCTCATTTATTTTAAATTTACTCATGCGTTCCAACATTCCTAAATGTTTTTCTCTATTGTAGTTTTCAAGCAATCTCATAAACTGATCGTTTAAATCTACTATCGAACCTATTTTAATCTCATTAGTAAACCCATCTGATGAAACACATAAATTCAAGCACACCATATTTTGATATCCAATAAATATTTTAAATTTCTCTAATGATTTTGTGCTGTATAAATTTTCTTGATTATAAGCTCTAACACCACCTATTGTTAGGTTTAGCTGGTTTCCATTAACATTTATACTACTACCTAATACTTGAAAAATAAATGCACAACGCTCATAATAAATTGTTTTCTCGTGTTCCTCTAAATCTTTAGCTGGTTTTCCAATAGCTGAGGGTATACGGCCTTTAATTGTATGAGACACCTTAATTAACGGTCTGGTTAATTTTATAGATGGAAATGCTGTTTCAATAACTTTCTGCATTTCATTAACAAATTGGTAATGAGATATAGTTGTTTCATTATCTTTCGAAAATACTGGTATAATGCAATCATTCTTTAAATGATCTAAGCTTACTTCAATTGAGTTTCCTCCTATAAAAGTATTTCCTTTCAAATCTGGATCAACAAGATCACTTTCACTAATTACTTGAGGACTTTTTATTATTTTTTCCATAATTAATCGATATTCTCAGCCTCTACAAGCTGATTTTCAAATTCTTTTATTTCTTGTTTTCTTATTTGAAGTTGAGGCAAAATTTCATTTTCTAAATGCTTGTTCCTTTTATAAAGTTGACGCAACTCATCTAAACTCTTACAATTTTGAATTTCACGATAAACATCATCCAATGAAGTCTCATCAATTTCTTCGCACCAGTCCTTTAATTTTTTACCTGTATTTGAGTTAATGACAAACTCTGGTCTATTACTAAATAAAGATGTCCTGTCTTTAGAAGCCTTTGCTAAGTGATTGTCATTAATTATTTCAAAATTGACTGTTAGCTCATACTCAAACCCATCACGTGTAATTTCCTTGGTTCCATGCTTAAACACTTTGCTTTTACCATTACCCACAACATCTAAAGAATAATCTGTTTTACGTCTTGTAGTGGTTATGATGTGACAGTTTGAGTTCAGTATGGCATCCATAAAAGCCTGATGACGAGGTGTAATTTTTGCCCAATCTTGAAACCTACCTCCTAATTTTTCATGAATTTCTAAGCAACCTCCCTTTCCGTTCCATTCATGAGATATACTATCTATAATGATAAGCTCAACATTTTCACTTTCACAAAATTTGATTGCTTCAATAAAGCGTTCTGGTGAATATGGTGCGTTAAGACTAAGTGTTTTAAACTCTCCTAAGCCTGCATATAAATTTGCACTGTTATTTTCTGTATCTATAACTGCTACCTTAGACCAATTTTGAGTAATTCCATAAGCCATCAGTAATGCGCTGTAAGTTTTACCAAATCCGCTAGCACCACTTAAACCTATCCTTAATTTTATATTTGATTTCTTTGCTGTTTTTAATTCCATTGTTCTATAATTTTAAAAATTAGAAAGCCTACCATTTTAAAGTATAGTAGGCCATAAATAAAAATGAGCCTCTATCATTGGAGGCTCTAGTTTAGTTTGATCATGTGAGTACACAACTAATTTACCAGTTGGCTTTCAATCATATTTTCCTTAACCTTAGCTTCTTCTTCCTCAACAAAAACATATTGATGCCTTAAGGTTACTACTTCTCCCGAATCAGGAATTTCATACTCATAAGGATCTGCTTCGACCTTAACAACTTGTCCTGGGATTTGACTTCCAATTAATCCCTTACAGGTCACTTCATTAAAAGTTGAAGAAACATAAGCTTTTCGAGCAGTTAAGTAACTTCTTCCAGTTTCTTTACTCTTAACGGTCTCAACACCACCTTGAACAATTAAAGAGAAAAACTCTTCACCAGTTTCTTTGTTTGCACTTGCTTTGTAATCAATAATCGTTACCATAATAAAAATTTTAAAAATTAAACATACTGGGCACTCTACCCAAATTTTAAAAAGAGTGGGGGCTGATTATTAATTATCAAGCGAGTAACTTCAGAAAAGAAATCTCAAAATTTTACCAAAAAAAATTTTCAAAGTGAACTGTTTAAATCTTTAAAAGCTGAAGCAACACTACTTGATAAAATTTTGCCATAATGATCTTGAGTTACCTTTACATTACTATGTCCTAAAACATGACTAACAATCTCTACAGGAATTTTATTTTCTAATAAAACTGTCGTAGCAAAAGTTTTTCTTGCCACATGATGAGTCAAGTTCTTGTTAATGCCAACTATATCTGCAATTTCTTTTAAATAGGAGTTAAATCGTTGATTTGAAACCACTGGAAGCTTTAATTCCTCAGCCTTAGTGTAGCTATCAAGCATTTTTTCAGCTTTTACCAACAAAGGTATTTCAAGCATTTTATCTGTTTTTGATCGTTTGATATTAATCCAATTAATACCATTTTTTTGGTTAATATGATTGAGGTTTAGTCTAGCCATTTCATTATAAGCTAACCCTGTGTAACAACAGAGAATAAAGCAGTCTCTAACCTTAGCTAGTCTTTGACTTGCAAAATCATAGGCTTCAAGACTCTCTAGTTCATTCTTAGAAAGGTAGACCACTTTATGCTTAACCTTTTTAACTTTATATCCATAGAATGGATCTCTATCAATTAATCCCTCAATTACAGCTTCTTTTATTACTTTTCTTAAACGCTGTATAGTTTTATTGACTGTAATCTGTTTATTTGATTTTTCTGTTTTTAAGAAATACTCAAAGCCATGAAGAAATTTCAAATTCAATTGATCGAGCTTAAGTTTTAATTCAGAAGTTGTTTTTAAATATTCTCTTAGGTGTTTAAAGATGTAGTAGTATTTATTCCATGTAATTTGTTTTATCTCCTTACCTATTAATCGTTCCTGTTTCTCTAGGAATTTTTTATAAAAGGAAATTAGAGTCTCGTTCTTTGGCTTAGGTTTGTTAAAGTACAATGCAACAATATCATCAACACTAAAAGCTTCACCCTTGATCTTAAGATAGAGTTCGATTTCTTCGAGCTTATGTTTTATTAGATGGAGATTTTGGTTAAGCATTTCCTCTCCTTTTGATTCTTGTAATTTTGAGTCCCAATTTTCAGAATATATTTCTAAGCCTGTAGAAAAATTTTTACGATTACCTAAATAAGTGACTCTACAATAAATTGGAGACTTTTGTCCAAGTTTTGTCCTTGATTTGTGAATTACAAATCTTACTTTTAATGCATTTAATTTCATATCAATTGTAATTAATTGATATACAAAACTTTGAATGCAACCTTTTTATAAAACACATGCAACCTTTTTCCACACCTTTTTTCTGTAAAATTGGGTATTGTGATTTATAAAGCAAAAAAGTTGACTTGAGCTTAAAACAGTTTGAATCGCCTATAAACAGTAGTGTTCTAGAAGAATTTAGTGAAAACAAAAAAGTCTAACACTTTCATGCTAGACTTTATTCGCTCCTCCTCAAAGACTCGAACTTTGGACCCTCTGATTAACAGTCAGATGCTCTAACCAACTGAGCTAAGGAGGAATTTATTTTACAAAACTTGCTCGTTTTGCGGTTGCAAATATAAGCTCATTTTTCATATCTGCAAAACTTTTTTTATATTTTTTTTATTTATTCAAATAGCCAGCGATAAACGTCATTCCCATTGGCGTAAAGAACCAAAGCAATCAATAAGAAAAACCCGATCATCTGAGCATATTCCATCACTTTTTCATTTGGCTTACGGCCTGAAATCATTTCGTATAACAAAAACATCACGTGACCACCATCTAATGCAGGAATAGGCAATATGTTCATAAATGCGAGAATAAGTGAAATAAAGGCTGTCGTTTCCCAAAAGCCAATCCAGTTCCAAGAGTCTGGGAATAATCCGCCAATAGCTCCAAATCCACCAACTTGCGTTGCTCCTTTTTTCGTAAATACATACTTGAATTGTGCTGCGTAATTAGAAAGCTGTTCCGCTGCCATATCAAAACCGCCAACAAAGCTTTCACCAAAAGTAAAATCTCTGTGTTTGATTTCAAAATCAGGTGATGAAATAACACCAATTTTAGCTTCCTCAGGAACTTCTAATTCTATTTCTTCTAAATTTCCATTCCTATAAAATGAAATATTGATTTTTTCATTTTTATGAGATTGAACTAATTCAGTGAACTCATGCCAGTATTGAGCAGATTGATCATTTATTTTTACAATACTGTCTCCTTTCTTTAAACCTGCAATTTGTGCTGTTTTTTCTGGCAAAACACTATCAATAACACTGTTATAAATCGGGATCATTGGCTGCATATAACCTTGCTCGAAAAGCTCAAGCCCAACATCTTCGGGCATTTCGATCATCTTTGTAGAACCATCTTGACGCTTGACCGTGATTTTTTGTGGTTCTTTCAACATCATATATCTGTTAATGTCAAGCTGACTTTCCAGCTTTTCACCATCAACGCTAACAATTAAATCCCCGTTTTGGAAACCGTAATCTTGTAAAACTGAAACTGGTGCAAAGCCGTTTTCTAAGCTTTCAGGAGCCACATAATCTTTTCCCCAAACCAGTAAAATCATCATATAAATAAAAAAACCTAGCAACACGTTAACGGTTACACCACCCAACATAATGATTAATCTTTGCCAAGCTGGCTTGCTTCTAAACTCCCACGGCTGCGGTGGTTTAGACATTTGCTCCTTATCCATGCTTTCATCGATCATTCCGGAAATTTTCACATAACCGCCTAAAGGAATCCAACCGATACCATAAACTGTATCGCCTATTTTCTTTTTAAATAAAGAGAATTTTAAATCGAAGAAAAGGTAAAATTTTTCAACGCGAGTTTTAAATAATCTTGCTGGGATAAAGTGCCCCAACTCGTGCAAAACAATAAGTAAGGATAAACTCAGGAAAAACTGAATTGTCTTGATATAAAATGGATCCATGAACTGATTTTAAATTTCAATGCGCAAAAGTAAACTTTTAAAAATGCAAAGACAATATTTTAATTGAACTATCATTAAGAGTTAACAAATAATTGTCGCATATTTATCTGACAATACATCGTATAAAGTTTAATTTTGCAGAAAAAAGAATCATGTTGAAGTTTTTTGCAAAATATAAGTTTTTAGCTATCGTCTTGTTTATTTTGTCTGTTTTCATTGTGACGGCTATTTACAATCTCTATAAACCAACGCCTAAACTTCCCGTTTATCAACCAGATATGGTCACCGCTGACTTGGTTGACACCACTGTTCAATACGTAAGAAAATTTCATAAAATAGGCGAGTTCAACTTAGTCAATCAAAACGGTGATTCGATTTCTGAACAAGATTTTAAAGACAAAATTTATGTGGCAGATTTCTTTTTTACAACCTGCCAAAGTATTTGCATCGATATGGCTTCAAGCATGCAACGTCTGCAAGAAGAATACATCGATGACGCTGATATCCGTTTATTATCACACAGCGTAACACCTGAAATTGATGATGTCCCACAATTACAGAAATACGCTAAAGAAAAAGGCGTGATTGCAAGCAAATGGCAATTAGCAACTGGCGATAAAAAACAGATTTATGATTTGGCAAGGAAGCAATATTTAGCTTCAAAATCAGAAGGTGATGCTGGTCCTTATGATTTAGTACACACTGAAAACTTTGTTTTAGTTGATAAAGAAAAAAGAATTCGTGGTTTTTATGATGGAACAAATCAAGAGGAAATCACGCAATTAATTGAGGACATCGGCATCTTAAAGCTTGAATATCAACCTGAAGATTAATTACTACGCATTTTTAAGTTGGCCCATTTTTATCCATAAAGCTTTAGCATCTTCTGTTAATTTAAAAAAAAAATTAATCGCTAAGACTCAAGACAACAATTCTTTATTACTTTTGTTTAAAATAAATCTAAATAAAAATGCCGACGATTGCAGATCTTAAAAAAGGGCAAAAAGCAAAAGTTTTAGATATATCATCTGACTTTATCCCATTGAAGTTGCTTGAGATGGGGTGCCTTCCAGGTAATGATATCCAACTGGTACAAAACACCCCTTTTCGCGACCCACTATATTTGAATATTAATGATTCTTATGTTGCAATAAGAAAAGAAACTGCAATCCAAATCGAAGTCGAAATTATCTCATAAGTTTTTATGGCAAAACAAATCAATGTCGCATTAGTCGGAAATCCTAATACTGGTAAAACATCCGTTTTTAACCAATTAACAGGATTAAAGCAAAAGGTAGGTAATTATCCAGGAATCACTGTTGAAAAGAAAGAAGGTATTTCTAAAATTTCAAGGGTTCTTAAAGCACATATAATTGATTTACCAGGCACTTATAGTCTTAACGCTTCTTCGCTTGATGAAAGCGTTGTGATTGAACTCCTCCTTAACAAAAACGATAAAGATTACCCAGATGTCATAGTTGTCATAAGCGATGCTGAAAATTTAAAACGCAACCTTTTGCTTTTTACTCAAATTAAGGATCTAGGCATTCCTACGATTTTAGCCATCAACATGGCTGACCGCATGGAAAGAAAAGGGATCAGCATTGATGTCAAAGGCATGGAGGAAAGATTAGGAACAAAAATCGCTTTGCTCAGCGCTCGAAAAAATACTGGTTTCGATAACCTTAAAAACCTTATTGAAAACTATAAAAATCTATCAACAGAGCCTTGCTTAAATGCTTCAGAAATCGACCCAGATTACTTTGAAGTTCTCAAAAAGACTTACCCTAAAGAAGATTTATACAAACTTTGGCTTGTGATTTCTCAAGATGCCAATTTTGGTAATCTGAATAGAAATAGGGTTCAGGCTGAGTCAAATTTAGAAACAAAATCGAAGTCTGAAATAAAAAGACTTCAACATAAAGAAACCATCAAGCGCTATCAATTTATCAATGATACGCTCAACAAATTTTTGGTCAAAGACCTCAATCAGGCGACTGGTTTACGTGCAAAACTTGACAGATTACTCATTCATAAAGTCTGGGGTTATGTCATCTTTGCAGCCATTTTATTTTTGATTTTTCAAGCCATTTATGATTGGTCAGAATATCCGATGGATATGATCGATACATTATTCGCGAGCTTCAGTGAAATGGCAAACTCCAACCTTCCAGAAGGTGCCTTCACAAGTTTAATTGCTGAAGGTATCATTCCTGGCATTGGAGGTGTCGTTATTTTTATACCACAAATCGCTTTCTTGTTCTTGTTTATCAGTATTCTTGAAGAATCTGGCTATATGAGTCGTGTTGTTTTTTTAATGGATAGAATTATGCGACGTTTTGGTTTAAGTGGAAAAAGTGTGATTCCGTTAATCTCAGGGACAGCTTGCGCCATTCCTGCCGTGATGGCAGCCAGAAATATTGAAAGCTGGAAGGAGCGTTTGATCACCATCCTTGTTGTACCTTTTACCACATGCTCTGCACGCCTACCCGTTTACCTTATTATTATTGCTTTAGTAATTCCTGATGAACGCTTGTTTGGTATTTTTAACTACCAGGGCATTACTTTAATGTTGCTTTACGTCATTGGCTTTGCTGCTGCAATTGGCTCAGCTTGGATAGCTGATAAGTTTTTAAAAATGCAAAGTTCAAGCTATTTTGTTGTAGAAATGCCTGATTATAAAATGCCAATGTTTAAAAATGTGGCTTATAATGTCATTGACAAAACAAAGGCTTTTGTTTTTGGTGCAGGTAAAATTATTCTGGCAATATCAGTGATTCTTTGGGTTTTAGCAAGTTATGGTCCTGGAGATGATTTCAATAATGCAGAAGAAATCGTTAAAACAGAAGTCGTAGATTCTGGTGAGACATTATCACCTGATGAAATTGAGACAAAAATCGCATCTTATAAACTCAAGCATTCCTATATCGGTAAAATGGGACACGCGATTGAACCTGTTGTTGTGCCTTTAGGTTACGATTGGAAAATCGGGATTGCCATTATCAGTTCGTTTGTAGCACGTGAAGTTTTTGTTGGCACACTTGCCACCATTTACAGTGTTGGTAGTGAAGAAGAAGAAACAATTAAAAACAGGATGGCCCAAGAGGTTAATCCAATATTAGGCGGAAAACTATTCACTTTTGCGAGTGGCATTAGTTTGCTTTTATTTTACGCCTTTGCGATGCAATGTATGAGTACTTTGGCTATTGTCAAAAGAGAAACAGGCACATGGAAATGGCCGCTCATTCAGTTTTTCGGGATGTCAGCTTTTGCTTATATTGTTGCTTTAATCGCCTTTCAATTATTAAAATAAAGAATTATGATACAAGAAATTTTAGTTTTTATCGCTTTTGCAATTGCAGTCGGATTTATCATTAAAAAGTTCTTTTGGAAAAGTAAGAAGACTGCCAAATCATGTGGTATGTCTGATTGCGGTTGTGATTAATTATCATTAATGATTTCAATCAAATCTTCGAGCTGCGTATCTTTCTGACCTAAAACTTGCGCTTCTCTTCTTTCAATTAACACATCAGGTCGAGTTCCATTTCCATCAAGGGTTTTTCCGTTTCTTTGAAAGGAAAGCATTGTTGACAACTTGACGCGGATGTTCGAGTTTTTTAAATAAAACCTCACCGATCTTCCGCTTGAGCCATTGGTTGTGACACCCACAATTTTCACATTTGGCAAACCTTTAAAAGCTGATGTAAAAACTGAAGCTGCACTAAAACTCTCTTCATTGACCAAAAGATAAACAGGGGTTTTTAATGGTTTTTCTCCACTGTTCAAAACCATATAAAATGGATTGCTAAATTTTTGCTTATCAAAATTATATTTAGCCTTAAAATTCTTATTGAAAGCATCAATTGCTGCTCTATCATCATCAGATAAAAACTCAGAATCATAATTAAAAAGGAACCTGCCTCGCATAGAGGACATGTCTTCATCCAGACGTTGATCGATTCGTACATGTGCTACATTTGCAACCCAAGGTGATTGTTCTGGTTGTACAAAATAAGCAGATAAAGTATTCAATATTTCTCTTGTTCCGCCACCATTACCTCGCAAATCGACAATTAAAGCTTTTGCATTTCTAGATTTTTCAATTGTATTTTTAAGGTAAGCTTCAAGCTTTGTATTTCTGCGATAACTCTGCATCGCTGGGATAGCGAGATAGGCAATAGAATCTGTCAGCCATTGATCTAATTGAGATAAATCAAAATTTTTATCTCTAAAAAAAGTTTTCATCTCCTTTTGATATCTCAAAGATCCTAGATGAAACCAATCATGTTTTTCACGACTCAAAGGAAGTTTCATTTCGAAATCTTTTTGACCATTTGTCAAAACCAAGTCGATTTTCTCAGGAATTTCTTCGTCTTGTTTTTGATAAAGCTTTCCTATTCTTTTCAAGTCTAACAAAGCATCGGTTAGCTGCGCTTGCTTTGGTGATAATTTTCTTCTGTATGCATATTTCTCTAAAAAATCATCGATTAAAATTCCATAGACACTTTTAAGGTATGGATATTTTTTCTTGACAAACCGATATTCATTTTTAGATTTTTTCTCTCTTAAAACAACGACTTTCCCGTTTAGAGAAGAAACTACAAAGGGGAAGTACAAATCAGGTGTATTTGAAGACTTATTTTTAGACTTTTTAAATCTAATATTTGCATGTCTATCGATGGTTTTTGCAATGATTTTTTCAAACTCATAAGCTAAAAAATCAATTCTGACAGAATCTTTCTTTTGAATGTTATCTCTAATTTGAGTGTAACACGCTTCAAAATCAAAATCGGAGAGCTGATAATAAGAAGACTCTGTTTCTAATAAAGCAATAAATTCGTCAATATCCTCTAAAGCTTGCGCTTTTGAAATAGATTGTGAAAAACTAAAGTTGGAAAATAAAATCTAACAGATTCCGAGAAGATACTTTGTCATTTTGATATATCTAAATCTGACTTTTCACAATCAGACGATGAATTAAGCAAGATATGTTTTTTCTTATGAGTAACCCTCTTTAATAATCTGGTTTCTTACGGAGGCTTTTCTTTTCGGATTGTTTCTTTTTGGATTGCAATCGCTTTAATTTTTGCATTTTACTTGGCTTTGTTTTCTTTCTTTTCTTTTTTGGCTGAAAAGCTTTTTCCAAGTGAGACATCAACAACTCAAAAACCAATTTTTTGTTTTTATGCTGACTTCGTGTTTCTGCTGATGACATTTGCAAATAATCATCTTGCACAATAAAGCGTTGTAAATGTTGACGAACACGACCCTTATGAACTTCTGATAACACTTCAGAAGATTCAAAATTCCATTTTAAAATAACTTTGGTTTCAGTTTTATTGACATGCTGTCCTCCTGGGCCACCGCTTAAGCTGGTTTGAAAATCAATTTCTCTTTCTAAAAGATTTTTATCAAATTTCAACATAAGTTTGGTGTCTTGGCTTCAACAAATCCACCACTGTTTTTACCGGATTAAAGGTTTCTACAGGAACCTCAACAAAAATGGTGTGCCAATCTGCCATTCCGCCATTCCACAAACCTGGCAACTCTAAAGCTTTAATTGGCTTCCCATTCACAGATTTATCAGCGATGAAGCCTTGATTATAATCAACAAACTTTTCTAAGTCGTAATTATTTCCATCGACATCTTTAATGCTGCAAACAATGTCAACAGGGTTAAAATGCGTAGAGCCTTCCATCAACTGAACTTGATTTCCATTTTGAAGATCGATTTGAGATTTTTCAACAATTTGAAGGCTCATTTCTCCATCTTTTGTTTTTACCCAAAAAGGTCCTCCACCTGGCTCACCTTCATTTTTAACCATTCCACATACGCGGATTGGTTTTTCCAAAAATTCTAGCAAACATTGTACGTTTTCTTCAACTGAATTTTGGAAATGTGTTTGAACAAAACCTTGCGCTGCTTTGATTTGACTTACAGAAGCATGATTTTTCAAATTTCTGATATGAGATTTTAACTGATTTTCAAAATCTAAACACAATCCCGCTAAAGCTTTTTTATAAATAACATTGACATCCTCATCTTCCGTTCCTGGCTTATAATGTACATTGTCAATGTTTTTGATAAAAATCAAATCACTATTAATGCTTTTTAAATTATTGATTAAAGCACCATGACCAGCAGGTCTGAATAATAATTTTCCATCTTCATCTCTATATAAAGACAAGTCTGGATTAACAGCGACAGTATCTGTAGATCGAGATTGGTAAGAGAAATCGACTTTAAATTTAACACCTGTATATTCTGAAATAAAGTCAGTTTTTTCTACTAAAAACTGATCAAATTTCTCACGATGCAATTCTGATATTGTAAAATGCAATTTTGAAATTCCGTTTTGAGAAGCATATTCAGCAGCTTCAAAAAAGTGCTCTTCAAATGCTGTCAAGAGATGTTTTCCATAATTATGAAAAGGAATCAAAGCCTTTGGCAAATCACAGTATGATAATGCTTCTTTTATAAATTCAAACTTCTCTTCATCAGAAGTTAATTTGTCGTTTTTAAAATCTAATTTCTCAATTAAACGCGAGTAAAATGGTAGCTCGTGCATATGCTCAAAAAAATCTGATAAATGTTCGAGCTTATGAACTATCAAATTATTTTTGAGTGGTTGTTGTTTATCGTAAGTATTTGCAAAGTGATGTAAATCTTTAAACATCCGTGAAGCGGCACCACTTGAAGGGACAAATTTCGTCACATCAATTTCAGCGCGATCATAAGCTTGACAATATTTTTTAATGTCAGCTTGATTTAATTTCAAGATACCGTCATTCAAAGTGGCTGGCTTGATAATTTGTAAGGTTTCAAACCCGTTATGAAAGCAATCGAGATCAGTTTTTACTTTTTCTGGTGTCAAATCATGCGAATGAATATGACGTAAATCTTCAGGATAAAATTCAGACATGCTAATCGTTTTTTTAAAATAATTGGTCAATTATCTGTGTCGCTTTGCTTAATCGCTCAGATTCATCTCCTTTTAGAATACTAAAAGGTTGATTGTGTAGGATGAGTTTTTGATGAAATCTGTTAAACATAGCTTCACGTTCATTTGGCTTATCTCTTAAGTCGTCTTTCTCCCATGGCGTATCATAATAGGTTAAAAAATAATAGTCATAATGGAGACGACAAACAAGTTCGTTTAGCCTTTCATTTTCATAGTTATCATAATAAGCTTCAGTGTAAACTAAAGTTTGTAATGCATTTGTATCACAAAATAACAAATTATTTGCGTCTTTTGCAGTCTTATTCTCAATTTTTAACTGACCTTCAGCAATAGGTGTGATATCCTTAGTTTCACAAATGAGTCCTGATTCGTCGTATTTATTTTGCAAATAATCACGCGCAAACTCTGGAACCCACTTTGTTTTATAATGTTTAGCTAAAGCTTTAGCGAGACTTGTTTTACCTGTAGATTCAGGCCCAAACAATACTATTCTAATAAGGTCTTTTTGGGTTTGTTCAGTTCTTTTTTCCATGCTTTATAACCGTAAATCGCGACAATAGTAAATAAAATATATTGTAAAGCTGTTATTCCTAAACCTTTATAAAAATAAAGTGGAATTGAAATTATATCAGCGATGATCCAGTAAATCCAATTCTCCAATTTTTTCTTAGCCATTAGCCACATCCCTATAAAAAATAAAGCTGTGGTAAATGTATCAACATAAGCTGTCCAGTCGTTCCATTTTTCAAAATAAGTGTAAACTAAACCGACAAAAACGATGGCGCCAATAAAAAGAAAAACAGATTGCTTTTTCTCTTTAGCATTGATTCTTTTAATTGGGATAAAATGAGTGTCATCAACCTTTCTCGTCCACATATACCAACCATAAATACTCATACTGAAATAGTAAGCATTGATGAGCATATCCCCTAAAAGTCCGAAGATATTTAGGATATAAACGAAGATTCCTGTACTGATAATTCCTGTCGGAAAGACAAGAAGATTATCTTGTTTTGAATACCAAACACTTAGAAATCCAAAGACAACAGCAATACTTTCTAAAACAATAAGGTAGGTTTCTGCACCGTCGTATTGTGACAGCAACCAATCAAAAATGTGGCTCATAATTCTGGCGATCACTTTTTACAATCTTCATATAAATCAATCCGCGTTCCATGCCTTCCATGGCTGTTTTGATTTCTTCATTCAGGACTTCCATCACTTTATCATAATCACCGTAAACTTGCGTACTTAAAGGATTTTCAAGCACTCGTAAACCTGATTTTCTCAAGTTTTTGATCAACTGAATAATCGCAGGTTCATAATCGTCCTGAATTGGTGTCAGGGTTAATTCGACTGAAATTCTCATTATTTATTTATTTTTTGTTCAAAAGCAGTTCCGATAACAATAACATCGGCACCTGCTTCATATAATTCTTGTTGTTGTTTTTGAGTTCTGATGCCACCTCCTACAATGACAACCATTGAACTTAAAGCTTTGACAGCCTTTACAATTTCTGTAGAAACTGGAAATTCAGCACCACTACCAGCCTCCAAATATACACATGATTTCCCCATAAACTCACCAGCCATCACTGTATCTAAAATGTACTTTAAATCATCTTGCGGAATCGCATTTGTTTGGCTTATTCTTTCTACGGAAGTTAGTTTACCGCCATCGATTAAAATATAAGCCGTCGGTATAATTTCAAGTTTAGATGCCAAGATACGATCAATAGATTTGCGTTGCTGATGTATCAAGTATTCTGAATTATCACCTGATAATAAGCTCATAAAAAACAAAGCATCTGCATGATTAGTGATTTGGCGATATGACCCTGGGAATAAAACAATTGGCAAATCAGCTGCCTTTTTTAAAGCTCTGACACAATTTTCGGCATCACCATCATCAACCGTGCTTCCGCCAACCAATATAAAATTAGTTTCTTTAGGAAGCATTTTTACAATTTGACTGACAGAAGATGAGTCAAACTTGTCTGGATCAATCAAAATAGCGAGCGATTTCTGCTTTTTGATATTGCTGAAAATATTTTGGTTAATTCGACTCATGATAAAGCGATTGCGTAAACACAAATAAACCCTTCAAAATCAAGAAAATTCAATGTGTAATGTGTTTCTAATCCATGATAATTCACTTCTGCATTCGTCGTTCCTGCAGCGAAATTGAAATCATGCACAAAAATATCTTCATAAAATCGCAGACCTTTTTTACCATAAAGCTTATAAAGCGATTCTTTTGCTCCCCAAACAATGGTTAATTTTTTAATTAAATCTTTTGGCCCTAAAGCATTATATTCATCAACAGGCGTAAATCTCGGGGCGATGATTTTTATTTTATCTCGTTGTTTTTCTATATCAATGCCAACAGGTTTATCAGAAACAATAACCGCCGTAAATTCAAAAGAATGTGTAATCGAGATTTCTTTATCGTCTTTTAAATGTGGTTTTCCTTTTTCATCATAAATCAAATCTGAATCTGTATATCTAAATTCAGCTAGTAAATGCCGAATACTCATAAAACCTTTTTTATGAATTTCGGATTTCATTGCGTCATAACGAGAAGCGCAATAAGGTGATAATGTGATGTTTTCCTTTAGCTCTTCGAGTGATTCTTCAATCTTCCATATCAATACAGTCGTTTGTTCATCAATCGATAGTCTCTTGTAAATCGGCATAAATATTTGCTTGAATTACTTAAATTTGATGTTCAAAAGTACTTAAATTATTACTTATGCATACCAAAACATGAACATATACAACCTACAAAATCAGAGCTGTCTATCTTACTGGTTATCACGCCGAAAAAAACAAACACGATTCTGGTTTTTGAATAAAGAGTTTTTCCCATACACAAAATCTTCTTAAACAAAGAAATCAATTTCATTTATGATAAATTTAATTTAGCAAAAAAGAAGAAAATCAACTTTTTTAAAACAAGACTACAAAAGCTTTGAAACGACTATTTCTAGGCATTTATAAAAGATAAAAAACAAATGAATATCAAGCTTTTAATTCTAAACTGAAATTAATTTTATACATATTTCAAATATCACTTTACATTCTCATATTGAGTTAAGTAAAAATCATTATTTTCGCGAATCATTTGAAATCAATAGTTAAAATGAGCAAAAAATTTCCGCAATACAAAGGTTTAAACTTGCCAAAAGTCGCAGAAGAAATTCTAGCGTTCTGGGAAGAAAACCAAATTTTTGATAAAAGCGTGACTTCAAGAGAAGGTCAAGAGCCTTTTGTTTTCTTTGAAGGACCACCATCTGCAAATGGCTTACCTGGCATTCACCACGTGATGGCGCGCTCAATCAAGGATATTTTTTGTCGTTATAAAACACAAAAAGGTTACCAAGTAAAGCGTAAAGCAGGTTGGGACACACATGGTCTTCCTGTTGAATTAGGTGTTGAAAAAGAACTTGGTATTACCAAAGAAGATATCGGAACTAAAATTTCGGTCGAAGATTATAACAAAGCCTGTAAAAATGCTGTAATGCGTTATACAGATGTTTGGAATGATTTGACCAAAAAAATCGGGTATTGGGTTGATATGAACGACCCATACATCACCTATACGTCAAAATATATGGAAAGTGTATGGTGGTTGCTTTCTCAGATTTATGATAAAGACCTGATTTATAAAGGCTACACAATTCAGCCATATTCACCAAAAGCAGGAACCGGCCTGAGCTCGCATGAGCTTAATCAGCCAGGGACCTATCAAGATGTTTCTGACACAACGGTGACAGCACAGTTTAAAGCCATAAAAGAAACTTTACCTCAGCATCTGCAAGATGTTGATGGTGATATTCATTTTCTTGCATGGACAACAACGCCTTGGACGCTTCCGAGTAACACAGCTTTAACTGTAGGAAAAAAGATTGATTATGTGCTTGTCAAATCTTTCAATCAGTACACACACAAACCCATCAATATCATTGCTGCCAAAGCTTTGGTTTCAAACTTATTTAAAAAGAAATTTAAGAAAGTTGAAGATGTTGCTGAGCTTGACAATTACAATGCTGGCGATAAAAAAATACCTTATTTCGTTTCTTCAGAATTTAAAGGAAATGAATTGGTTGACGCAAAATACGAGCAACTTTTAGATTATACGAAACCATACCATACACCAGAAAACGCTTTCCGCATCATCGCTGGAGACTTTGTGACAACTGAAGATGGAACAGGAATCGTACACACAGCGCCAACTTTTGGTGCTGATGATGCCTTAGTGGCAAAACAAGCCAACCCTGAAGTGCCAGGCATGTTGGTAAAAGATGAAAACGGAAATTTAGTGCCGCTTGTGAACCTCAAAGGAAAGTTCAGACCAGAAATGGGCGAACTCGCAGGCAAGTATGTCAAAAACGAATATTACGCTGATGGTGAAGCTCCAGGGAAATCTGTTGATGTTGAAATTGCCATCAAACTCAAAGAAGAAAACAAAGCTTTTATTGTTGAAAAATATGTTCACAGTTACCCAAATTGCTGGCGAACAGATAAACCTATTCTCTACTACCCTTTAGATTCTTGGTTCATTAAAGTGACCGAATTTAAGGACAGAATGCATGAGCTGAATAAAAACATCAACTGGAAGCCAAAATCAACTGGAGAAGGTCGTTTTGGAAATTGGTTAGCCAATGCAAATGATTGGAATTTATCACGTTCACGTTACTGGGGAATCCCGCTTCCGATCTGGAGAACAGAAGATGGACAAGAGGTGAAAGTCATGGATTCTGTCAAAACATTAAAAGAAGAAATCGATAAATCAATGGTTGCAGGCTACATGTCTGACAATCCTTATGCTGATTTTGATACAGAAGATTTATCTGATGAAAACTATAATAAAGTTGACTTGCATAAAGATATTGTTGATGACATTATTTTAGTTTCAAAAACAGGAAAACCAATGAAGCGTGAAGCTGATTTGATTGATGTTTGGTTTGATTCAGGTTCAATGCCTTACGCACAATGGCATTATCCTTTTGAGAAAAAAGAAGAAGTTGAAAATACATGGCGACAAGCTGATTTTATCGCTGAAGGTGTTGATCAAACGCGTGGTTGGTTTTACACATTGCATGCTATCGCTACAATGATTTTTGATGACGTTGCCTATAAAAATGTTGTTTCAAACGGACTTGTTTTAGATAAAAACGGACAAAAAATGTCGAAACGACTTGGCAATGCTGTTGATCCTTTTGAAACACTTAAGAAATATGGACCTGATGCCACACGTTGGTATATGATTTCGAATGCAAATCCTTGGGATAACCTTAAGTTCGATTTAGAAGGCATTGGCGAAGTGCAACGTAAATTATTCGGAACGCTTTACAACACATATTCGTTCTTCTCACTTTATGCAAATCTCGATGAGTTTGATTACTCAGAAAAAGACATTGCAAGAGAAGACAGACCAGAAATTGACAGATGGATTCTTTCTGAGCTCAATAGTTTAATCAAAACCGTTGACACTTTTTACGCTGAATACGAACCGACGAAGGCGACAAGAGCAATCTCAGAATTTGTTCAGGAAAATCTAAGTAATTGGTATGTTCGTCTCAGCAGAAGACGTTTCTGGAAGGGCGATTATAAAACCGATAAAATTTCGGCTTACCAAACATTACATCAATGCTTAAGAGTGATTGCAGAGCTTTCAGCGCCTGTAGCACCATTCTTTAGCGACAGACTTTATAAAGACTTGACAACACACATTAAAGGAGATTTCTCTGAAAGTGTGCATTTATCAGAATTCCCAAAAGCTGACGAAAGCATGATTGATGAAAAGCTTGAGCATAAAATGCAAATGGCACAAACAATTTCTTCATTAGCTTTATCGTTACGTAAAAAGGAAATGATTAAAGTGAGACAACCTCTCAAACGTATTATGATTCCTGTTTTAGATGAAAACATCAAAGATGAAATTTCAGAAGTTTCAGACTTGATTAAATCTGAAATTAACGTCAAATCTGTTGAGTTTTTAGATGATACATCAGGAATTTTAATCAAAGAAATCAAACCTAACTTTAAAGTTCTTGGTCCAAGATTTGGTAAAGAAATGAAGCATGCTGTTCAAGCCATTCAAAAACTAGAAGCTGCAGATATTTCTAAAGTAGAGCAAGAGAAAAGTTTAGAAATCGATATTAACGGCGAGAAAACAAACATCTCAATTGATGAAGTCGAAATCATTTCTCAAGATATTGAAGGTTGGTTAGTTGCTTCATCAAATGGCGTGACAGTTGCACTTGATGTGAGTTTAACTGATGAACTTATCAATGAAGGAATCGCAAGAGAACTTGTCAACCGCATCCAAAATATGCGAAAAGATTCAGGCTTTGAGGTGACTGATAAAATTACAATTGAGATACAAAAAACTAAAAAAATAGAAAAAGCTGTTGAAGCTAATTTTGATTACATAAAATTAGAAACTTTGGCAGAAAATTTATATATTAACGAGAGTGTTGAAAACGGAATTGAAATTGAATTTGATGACGTCAAAACCGTTTTAAACATTTCTAAAATCAATTAATTATGAGCGGAACAACAACAAAAGAGAGATATTCTGATGATGATTTAGCAGAATTCAAAAGCCTTATCCTTAATAAAATCGAAAATGCACAGCATCAGCTTGAGCTTTATGAGGATGCTTATAAAAACGGAAGTTCTAACGACACTGAAGACACATCACCAACCTTCAAGTCTTTTGATGAAGGTAGTAGTACTTTAAGCAAAGAAGCAAACTCTCAATTGGCTATTCGACAGGAGAAATTTATCAGAGATCTTAAAAACGCTTTGGTACGTATTGAAAACAAAACTTTTGGTATTTGCCGTGTGACAGGAAAATTAATCCAGAAAGAAAGATTAAAATTAGTTCCTCACGCAACTTTAAGTATTGAAGCTAAAAATCAGCAGAAATAATACCAATTCAAAATCATGAAATCGTCTTGAGACTTAAGTTTTAAGACGATTTTTTTATGACCATTGGCTAAAAGGCAAATTACTCAAGGCAGCATTGTAATATGGTTTTTTTCCTGTCACCTCCTCTCCTAACCAATCAGGTTTCTCATAAGTTTCATCAGCTGAAGAAAGTTCAATTTCGGCTACAATTAAGCCTTCATTAGAGCCTTCAAAGACATCAACTTCAATTGTGTGTTTCCCATTTTTAACGTAGTATCTTTTTTTCTCAATTGAAAAATCTTCACATAATAACATGAGTTGCTCCGCTTCATCTGTTGGGATTTCTTTTTCCCATTCAAAGCGCGACAAACCTTGATCTGTTGATTTCCCTTTTATAGTTATGAAAGATTTAGAATCGGTGATTCTTATTCGAACACATCTTTCTGGATTCGAGTTAAGATAAGCCTGTTTAAAACTTTCATGATGTGATGATAATTCAATGAAAGATTTGTTTTTCACTAAAAACTTACGTTCAATTTCTTGTGCCATAATTTAATTCTGAAAAGCAAACCTAAACATTCTTTATTTTGAAACATAAAAAAGGTCTGATTTTCACCAGACCTTTTTCAATCAAAACAATAATTATGAAAACTGTTTATTCTAATATTTCAAAAGTTTGAGAAGTATTAATTTCAGATTTTCTCACATTAACAACCTCATCATTTTCGTCAATAATAAAGGCCACAAATTCTAAATTTTGCGCATTTTCAATCTCTGATGGTAAATCAAAATTAAAAGATTCTGTGGTGATGCTTCCTGTTAAGGTTTCTTCACCAGAAATTGGATCACCCAAAACATCTGTCATCGTCGCCCTTAATGTATGATCGTGCACATAGTCTTCAACTGGATTTACACCATTATAATAAGCTGTGTAATTCACCTGCGGATAAACTAAGTCGTTTTCTAATAAATAAACAACAAGCTTTAAACCTTGAAAATCTTGGCTAAACTGAATATCAACATCTAAATCAACCTGATTACCACTTATTTCAGATGAAATAGCTAGGCCCAATTTAGGATTTGCACCTTGAGTAAAGCTCAACACCTGACCAACATTATCAGGCTCTGGGAAATCCCATTGCGTCATTCTGTTGATAAATCCTTTAGGATATCCAGGCGTATTAATCAAACTTTCTAGGGCATCTGCATCTTCAAAAACATAAGGATCTTGTGTACCTGAGGGTGAACGATGTATGGCAACAAAAACAACATCGTCTGATTGCTCATC
This sequence comes from Psychroflexus sp. S27, assembly GCF_002810405.1. Classification (NCBI taxonomy): domain Bacteria; kingdom Pseudomonadati; phylum Bacteroidota; class Flavobacteriia; order Flavobacteriales; family Flavobacteriaceae; genus Psychroflexus; species Psychroflexus sp. S27. Next base: position 53,305 of record NZ_NEXQ01000026.1, read on the forward strand.
GACTAACTCGATAGCTCTTGCCACTCGTGGGCACCAGCCACACCATGTCCCTGTATAATCTTCAACTAGCGCACGTTTTCTAAAATTAATTTCTGAACCATCGCTATATTCAACTTCTAAAACCTCTGAGCTTAAGTTCAAATATTCAGCACGAACGCTGACAATGCCAACCTCATCAGTATTATAGGTATTGCCGTCAATAGGCTCACCATTAACAAAGATAGTTGATTGTTCAGTGACATTTTCACCAGCATCAGTATTCACATTGAGTTCAAGTGTTTGTCCTACAATTCTTGAGTTTTCATTAGTCACTAAATAAATACCTGTAATTCCTTCTTGTATATCATACTTTTCTTCACATGCTGAAAAGAAGGCTACACAGATAAATAGAAGACTCGCAAAAGTGACAAAACGCTTATTTTTCATCATTAATTTTATTCTTTAATCAATTTAAGGTGTGCGATATGTCCTGCTTCATTTTTAGCATTAAGAATATAAATTCCTGACGCAAAGCCTGAAAAGTCGATATAATGACGACCAGCTTTAAAAGTTGATGCATTCATCTCTTGTCCATTAAGCGAATAAACTCTAAAGCTTACAGTTTCCTCAGTTGTAAACTTCATCACATCCTTTACCATTGTATTCATGACTGAAATACCTAGGTCAGACATATCAAATTTAGCATTTGAAAATGTTTCAGGAGTATAATTATAGGTCACACTTATGCTTTCTCCTGTTTCAGCACCTTGATCATCAACTGTAAAAAATCTAAGTCCGTAAGAGATTGGATAATTCTCTCCATTTCCTGGATCAGAATTTAAGAAGTAATCATTTGGCCCATTATCAGTTCCTGGAGCTAAAACAAGTGCATTATTAGGAGCTTTCGTTCCTATACTCACTGTATAATAACATAAAGGTTGTACACAAAGTTGAGCATTTTCACCATCAGTATTAGAGAGTGAAACAACCTCAACAAAAGCATTAATTGTTTCTGTGTCTGATGAATTACCTATCACAAATTTTAATTTACCTTCGCTCGATAGCGGATCAGAATCACCTAATTGATCAAAATTAAAGACATCACCATCTTGAATTGGATCACCAGCGACAGTTGTTAAGTCGAGTTGTGCATAGGAATGCATCCCGAAGAATAATGCTAATATGACGTAAATTGATTTTTTAAACATGTTTTTATTTTAAAATTAATTTTTCTGTTTTTGTATTGTTGTCAATTGTGATTTTAGTTAAATAAACACCTGTTGCAAGTTGAGATAAATCGATTTGAGATTGCGTTTGCATTTCTGAACTTTCGTAAACCAATTGACCGCTTAAAGAGTAAATTTTTAATGAGAAGCCTTCATCAGATTTGAAATTAACTAAGCCTTCTGACGGATTAGGATACATTTCGAATTGATCAAAAGCCGTTTTTTCGGTTCCAAGAGATTGAACTCTTTTTACAACATTATCAACAGATAAGCTGCTGCCAAACTCATCAACAACAATGTTAAAGATTTCTGTTCCATCATAAAAAACTGATGCACCAGCATCTCCAGTCGCATACTTCCATCCATCACCAAAAGAATCTAACAATTCTAATCTATAACATTCATCAATTGATGGGAGTTGAACATTGTGTACAATTGTTGTATTGGCATCTGGACCGCCACCGCCATACTGGTCTGCTGTACCTGGTTGATATGGGCCACCTGTTGCGATTTCAACATCATTACTATCATATAATTTCCATGAAGCTTCAGAAGGATAATTATCAGTATGAATATGAATTTCGATATCCTCAAGTGCTCGACCAGCAACATTGACATCAAAATCTTGTAAAGAAACTTGGTTTGCGTCAACAGTATTACCGTTAATTTCAACTATAGAAACCGAATAATCATTCGCTGTTGAAAACGAGCTATTTACCGACACCATACCTTCGTTCCATTTAGGGATTGAAGCGTTTTGTGTAATTTGAGTCGTTTGAGATCCATCATTGACTTCAAAAGTTAATGATGAAATTGCATCCACTCCGTAATTCTTAACTTTTACATTCAAATCAGCAGATACATTATCATCACAGATATGCACATTGTCTGCAAGCATTTCATATTTTTCAGAAATACCAGTTAAAGATGTATTACATCCGCTAGAAGATTGTATAACATTCTCAAATTGAGGTCCTGTTAATTGACCAGCCTCGTATACTAAACCGTCAGGACATACTCTAAAAACAGTTGGGTAATAACTAATTTGATAACTGTTTGCAATTGCTGCATTATCAATGATAGGAAAAGGCGTATTCTCAACCCAGTTACCAACAGTGTTTCCTATACCATTTAATTCATTCATTCCTGTTGAAGGATCTCCCTCAATGTACAGAACGACAACTTCATCGGAACCATTTGGCCCGTAAGTTTCATAAATATTCGTCAAATGACCTTGAGATTTATAATTCCAGCATGGTCCGCACCAAGTTGCAGAGACATTAAGAATAACCGTTTTTCCTTCAGCCAAATAATCCGAAAGAGAATGTGTGTTTCCATCAATATCAGTTGCAGTAAAATCCGGAGCAACTGATCCATCAGCTATTTGTGCTGATGCAGAAAAAACACTGAAAGCAAATAATGTGATAAGTAAATAATGTTTCATGAAGTTATGTTTTTAATTTGCTTCAAATATATAAAAAGATGTTTTATTAAAATTTAGTTAATATTAGAATTTTTATTTTATTTTTAGCGAAAAATTAAACGAATAAATAACTTATTAATGAGATCATTCTTTTACCTATTATTTTTTGTTAGTATTGGCCTATCAGCACAAGAAAAAATGCCAAATATTACAATCAAAGATTTAAAAAATAAACCTGTCAACATTTCAAAAAATTATGGTGACAAAGACAAAGTTTACGTCTTTTCATTTTGGGCAACTTGGTGTGCACCTTGCATCAGAGAATTAGAGGCTATCAGTGAAAACTACGATGAATGGACGGATGAAGTCAATATGGAACTTATTGCGATTTCAATTGACGATGCTAGAACTCAACGTAGAATCAGACCGCTTCTTAACGGAAGAGGTTGGCCTTATAAAGTCTTAATTGACGATAATCAAGAATTAAAGCGTGCACTCTCAATTGTTAATATTCCCTATACAATTATTGTAAAAAATCATAAAATTGTAAAGATTATTAACGGTTACAGCCAAGGAGCAGAAGCTGAATTATTCGAAACAATCAAGACACTTTAAGAATGAGAATACTCACTTTACTCATGCTTCTGAGCTCAATTTCTACTTTTGCTCAAGAAGATACATTGCAAGAAAATAAAAAAGATTGGGGCAGAATTTATGGAGGTCTTGAAACCAATATTCAAAGATATTTTAAAGATGAAGGACTTGGTGTGACCGAACCTGATGATCCATTAAGATCGAATTCTTATCTTTCTCTTAATTATGCTATCGACAATCTAACTGTTGGCGGACAATTAGAAGCTTACGAAAAAAATGCGCTTTTAAATTACAATCCACAATTCAAAGGCGTTGATCTCGGGACTTATTTCGTCAACTATAAAACAGAAAAATTCGATTTTACTGTCGGTCATTTTTATGAGCAATTTGGTAGCGGAATGATTTTGAGAGCTTGGGAAGACCGCGCTTTGGGAATTAACACAGCTTTACGTGGCGCTCGAGTAAAATACTCACCAACTTACAATACAGAATTAACGCTTTTATATGGAAGACAACGCTCAGGCTTTGACGTTTCTAAAGGAGATATTTTTGGTTTCAATGCTGAATTTCTTCTCGGGGAAACCTTGAATCTTTATGAGAAAAATCAAGACTTATCTATTGGACTGAGTTATGTCGGCCGTTATGAAGAATTACCGTTTGACAATGCTGACTATGAAGAATTGACTAATGCTTTTTCAGTAAGAGCTGATTATATGATTAATTCTTTTTACATCAACACAGAATTAAATTACATCACTAAAGATGGTTTGTTAGATGTTCAAAATAAATTAAGTCCTGACTTTGCTAAACCTGGCCATGCTGCAAGGCTGAATTTTGGTTACTCTAAATCAGGCTTAGGTATAGATATTTCATTACGTCGTCTAGAAAATATGAGTCTTTATTCAGAGCGTCAACCTTCAATCTACACAGCATCTAATGGCGAAATCACGACGAGCATTGATTATTTAGATAAAGTTGTCAATTTTACGCCTGCTCTCACAAAACAACATCATTCACAATTAGCAAACATCTATGTTTATCAGGCTCAAAATGGTGTTCTCTATGAAGATGCTGCAATCATGAAAGCTGGCGAAACAGGAGGGCAAATCGATCTTTATTACACATTTAAAAAAGGAACTTCTTTAGGTGGAAAATACGGAACTAACATCGCCATTAACGGATCTATGTGGAGCAACTTACCAGGAACCTACACTTTCAATCCGCCTGATTATGACACAGATTTCTTAGGAAGAGGGAAGAAATATTTTTCAGATTACAATCTTTCTATCAAGAAAAAGCTAAACGAAACTTGGCATTTAGGTTTTGACTACATCAATCAATATTACGATCAGCGCTTTATGGGCGGTGGCGATTTAGTTAAAGCAAATGTTGTGGTTGGCGAAGCAACCTACAACTTTACAAATTCTCGTTCTATAAGATTAGAGTTAGAACACATGTGGGCGACGGAAGACAGAAAGGATTGGGCTGCAGGAACAGCAGAATTTAACGTGAATGAAAATCTCTCTTTCTATGTTTCTGATATGTGGAACTACGGCAATGATGATCCTGACAAGCAAGTTCATTATTACAACTTTGGCGGTTCATACAGGCGTGGTGCTTCTCGAATTGCGCTAAATTATGGAAGACAAAGAGGTGGATTAGTTTGTGTCGGTGGCGTTTGCCGATATGTCCCAGAAAGTTCTGGTTTATCACTCTCATTTAATACAGCTTTTTAGAAAATTTAATGTGTAAGAAAACCCTCTCAAAGTATTTTTTACACATTAAATTTATCATATCTTTGCGGCACATCTCAAAGGGGTGTTTTGTGAAAGCAAGACTGAGATTATACCCAATGAACCTGGGCGGATAATGCTGCCAAGGGAAAATTGAACAAACCGAAAGGTTTAACATTGCGCGCAACACTCCTGACGACCAAAGTGGTTCTCAGGATTTTTTATTTTAACATTTAAAACAATTGAATAATAGCCCCTTTTATTCGTAGAATTTTTTACGGATGAAAACATTATTATTTATGAAGGTCTGCCTTCTTGCAAGCCTCATGAGCTACGCTCAAGAATTCACAATCAAAGGTCAAGTAACATTGAACAATCAAGGTATAGAAGCTGTTGATGTTTACACAAAAAATGAAAATCATCACACTTTTACTGGGCCGAATGGAAACTATGAACTCAAAATACCTAAGGGCGAATACACATTAGTATTTGCTTATGGCAACAAAAAAGAAATCGATTTAAAACTTACTGAAAACAAAACCATCAACCTTCAATGGGAGTCAACAATTGAAGAACTAAACGAGGTTTTGGTAAGTTCAATAAGAGTGAAAGCTGACTCTCCAATCACACATTCCAACTTAAATAAAAAGGAAATCAAACAACGTAATTTAGGTCAAGATATACCGAGTTTGATGAACTATATTCCTTCGGTCGTCACAACAACTGATGCAGGAAATGGCGTTGGATATTCTGGGATTCGTGTTCGCGGTAGTGATGCTTCACGTGTGAACGTCACAATTAATGGAATTCCTTATAACGATCAAGAAAGTCAAGGAAGTTTTTGGGTAAATTTACCAGATTTCGCTTCTACAACACAAAATCTGCAATTACAACGTGGTGTTGGAACTTCAACAAATGGTTCTGGTGCTTTTGGTGCCAGTCTTAACATTTTAACTGAAGCTGCTTCATCTGAAGCAAGCGGCTCACTTGCAAATTCTTATGGTTCTTTCAATACAAGAAAGCATACTTTGAAATACAGTACAGGCATGTTAGATTCTAATATTGAAATCTCAGGGCGTTTGTCACAAATCAAGTCTGATGGTTATATCGACAGAGCAACTTCCGACCTTAAATCTTATTTCGTACAAGGTGTTTATTCTTATGAAAACACTTACATTAAAGCTTTGACATTTGGCGGCGAACAAGAAACTTACCAAGCTTGGAATGGAATTGAAGGCGATCAATTAAAAGATGACAGAACATACAATTCAGCTGGAGAATACACCGATAAAAATGGAAATATCAAATTCTATGAAAACGAAATAGATTCTTACAAACAAGATCATTATCAACTGCATTGGCATCAGGATTATAACTCAAATTGGTCAAGTAAACTCAGTTTGAATTATACCAACGGAAGAGGTTTCTTTGAACAATATAAAGAAGACGCTGATTTAGACTTTCATGATATTGAAAATGCACCCGTTAATGAAGCTGATTTGATTAGAAGGCGTTGGCTAGACAATGATTATTTTGTTGTCAGCGCAGACATGACATATAAATCAAAAAGCTTAAATATCACTTCTGGTCTTTTTTACAGCTATTACACAAACGATCATTTTGGCGAAATCATTTGGAGTGAGTATGCTGGTGATTCTGAAATTTATGACCATTATTATGATAGTAACGGCACTAAAAACGAATACACTATTTTCAGCAAAGCAACTTACAAATTTAGCGATCAATGGCAAGCATTTCTTGATTTGCAAGGTCGATTTATCACTTACAAAACAGATGGTTTATCATCAGATAAAATACCTTTAGATGTCAATCAAAACTATGAGTTTTTTAACCCAAAAGCAGGTTTGAGTTATCAGTTAAACCACATGAATCAATTTTACGCATCTTACGGAAAAGCACATCGCGAGCCTAGAAGGTCAGATTTTGAAAACGGTATTACAAAAGCAGAAAAACTCGATGATTTTGAATTAGGTTGGAGGTTAAACAATAACAAACTTCAAATTAATACAAACCTCTATTATATGCACTACAACAATCAGATGGTTCTCTCTGGTGCACTTGATGATGTTGGCTCGCCAATTAGAGAAACAAGCGGAAAAAGTTATCGTTTAGGTTTAGAGGTTGATGCTTCAATTCTGCTTAACTCTAATTTCAGCATCAGACCTAATGTGGCAATCAGCAGAAATAAAAACCTAGATTTTTATGCAAAGCTTGATGGTTCATTGCAAAATTTAGGAGACACAAATATTTCTTTTTCACCGGAAATTATTGCAGGAAACCAATTTATTTATCATCCAAATGATAAATTCCAAGTTTCTTTACTCAGTAAATATGTTGGTGAGCAATACATGGGAAATATCGATGCAAAAAAATCAATTTTAGGTGATTACTTCGTCAATGATATCAATTTAGTTTATAATTGGTCAAATTCACCAATTTTTGAAAGTGTTGTTTTCACAGGTTTAGTCAACAATATTCTTGATGTTGAATATAAATCAAACGGATACTTCTACACTTATGATGTTACTTCAAATGGCAACACAGAAACCATGGGAGGTGCTGGATATTATCCGCAAGCTGGCATCAACTTTTTAGTTGGTGTGGAATTAAATTTCTAAAATAAGTTAAGAAGAATTAACGACAAGAAAGCCCTGATTTATTCAGGGTTTTTTTTATATTTTTGGACTATGGCAGATTGGTTAAATAACTTCGAGAAAATTAAAGATGTTGACTTAAAAAATCGTCCTTTAAAAGCTGAATTCTTTAAAGAAAAAACAACATTGGTATTATTTTACAATAACGATTGCTTAGGCTGTACAGGTCGTGCAATTCCTTTTGCTTATGAGCTTAAAGAAGAATACGGCATTCAGGTAATTTTGATACATTCTAACTTTAGTTTTAGCGTCACTCGAAAAGATATCGAAAGCATCTTCTCCACACCGGAACTTCCTTTAGACGTTTTTATTGATGAAAACCACTATGCTTACGATCAATTTCAATGTGAAGGCACACCGCATTGGCTACTTATTGATAAGGATTTAAACATCACGCAGAGTATTTTTGGTTCACAACCAAATGCACAAAACAGAATTATTTATAGTTTAGCTGAGATGAAATCGCAGTAATATCATCAATAAGCCTTATTTTTGAATTTCATTTTGACGCAAATAAATTTTGTATAAATTCATATTTCAAAGCATTTTGGGATGGAATATTGAAGGCAACATTCCTCCCGAAATCAAAAAATGCATTATTACAGCCGCGCCACATACAAGTTGGCATGACTTCTTTTTGGGTGCATACATTAGAAGCGCTATTGGCGTTGAAATTAACTATGTTGCTAAAAAAGAACTTTTTAAATGGCCTTTTGGTGCCTACTTTCGTTGGATGGGAGGCGCACCTATTGATCGTTCAAAAAAAGGAAAAACAGTTGAACAAACAGTTCGTCTTTTTGAAGAAAAGAAAATATTCAGATTAGCTATTGCTCCTGAAGGCACACGACAAAAAGTGGATACTTGGAAAACAGGATTTTACCACATTGCACATCAGGCAAAAGTGCCTATCGTCAGAATGGCATTAGATTATAAAAACAGAACTGTCAAAATCGCACCTCCATTTTACACCACTGGCGATATTGAAAAAGACATGTTAGGCATCAGAAGTTTTTATAAAGGAATAAAAGGAAAGAAGGATAAATAACTTCATAATATTAATTAAATTATGTAAATTTAACAAAATATGTTTGTTATTTGTTATCTAACTTTTTAAAACAAATATTATGTTTAAATTTAATTTCTTTCCACTATCCTTTTTATTTATCTGTTCAATTATATTAATCTCAACAACTTCTTGCCATAACGATGATTTTGAGAACAGATTAACTTCGTCAAAAATAACAACTGTTAATGACACTGACTCAAATATAATTTTAAATAAAGGCACGTCCTATGAATTCGATTTTTCTAAACTGTCAAACAGAAAAGTTATTGAGTTATCATATTTAGATCAAAAATTTTTAGTAACTAAAACAAATAATGGAATTTCATTACAGATCAGTAACGAATTTGACTTAAATCATCGATTTATTCAAGCTGGAGTCGAAATTAACGGACCTGATTCTTCTAAACTACCTGATGATAAAGTTACTAATGGTATTATACCTATATTTTTACACATGTGCTGCGTTAAAATAAAAGTAGAGGTTGGTGACACAAACCAGTTTACCTGGGAATGGGATTGCACATGTATTTAAATAATCTAGACTATGACAAACATCCTTCAACTCTTAATTTCTTTTTCTGCTTTAATCTCTTTTCAGCTTCAGTTGAACTTTTTCTTAGGAGCTATAAATCACTCTTCAAAAGTATTATTAAATGAAAATATAAGCAGTATAAGCTTTTCTCATGGCGTTATTGTTTTAAACGAGTACGCTTTAGGAATTCCTCTTAACATTAAGGTTACAGCATTATTGTTGATTTTAAGTCTGATTATTTCAAAAAAGATTAAGACAGCTGCATTAATCGCTTAACATATTTGCCAATCACATCAAATTCTAAATTGACGGTATCACCTACTTTAATATTCTTAAAAGTTGTATGCTCATAAGTAAATGGGATAATCGCAACGCTGAATGCATCTAATTCTGAATCAACTACTGTTAAGCTCACACCATTAATCGTAATCGATCCTTTTTCAATAGTGACATTTTTTTGCTCAGGGCTGTATTTGAAAGTAAATTTCCAGCTGCCATCCTGGTCTTCTACTTTTTCGCAAACAGCAGTTTGGTCAACATGGCCTTGCACAATATGTCCATCCAAATGTGCATTCATACGCATTCCGCGTTCAAGATTAACAAAATCACCAGTTTTAAGATTGCCCAGATTCGTTTTATCCAAAGTTTCTTGAATTGCTGTTACCGTATAACAATCATCTTTAATAGAAACCACAGTTAAACAAACACCGTTATGTGCTACACTTTGATCAATTTTTAATTCCTGTGTAAAATCAGATTTAAAAGTAAAATCAATATTTGAATTATTTTTCTGGATATTCTTAACCTTTCCTAAGGTTTCAATGATGCCTGTAAACATAGTTGTAGATTATTTATTTACCTTTGTGTGTACAAAAATAGTCGAATTTCATGAGAAATCAATCAATTATAAAGGTCGGAATAAGTATTGGAGATATGAATGGTATTGGGCCAGAAATTATCTTAAAATCTTTGGAAGATAAACGCATGCTAGAGTTGTTTACACCTGTCATTTTTGCAAATTCAAAAATGATGTCTTTCTTTTCAAAACACTTTAAAACAAAAGCTCAGTTTAATGGCATTTCTTCTGCTGATAAAGCTATAGATGGCAAAATAAATGTTGTTAATGTGTGGAAAGAAGGCGTGAAAATTAACTTTGGTGAAGAAGATAAATTAATAGGTGAATACGCAGTTAAATCTTTAGAAGCTGCAACTCAAGCTTTGATTAAAAACGACATTCAGACTTTAGTCACAGCACCCATCAACAAAAACTCAATACAATCTGAGCAATTCAACTTTCCTGGACATACAGATTATTTAGCGCAAGAACTGAAAGGTGAAAGCCTCATGTTCATGGTTTCTGAATCTATTAAGGTTGGTTTATTAACAGATCACGTTCCTATTAAAGACATCTCTAATCACATCACGACTAAAAGTCTTCAAGACAAAGTAAATGCGATACATAATTCATTAAAGATGGACTTCGGTGTTGAAACGCCAAAAATTGCAGTTTTAGGTGTCAATCCACACAGCGGAGACAATGCCGTTATTGGTCTGGAAGATGAAGAAATCATCAAGCCTGCTCTCAAAAAATTCGTTGATGCTGGTAAATTTGTCTTCGGGCCTTATGCAGCAGATAGTTTTTTTGGCACAAAACAGCATGAAAAATTTGACGCGATACTCGCAGCCTATCACGACCAGGGTTTAATTCCTTTTAAAACATTATCATTTGGCGAAGGCGTTAATTATACCGCTGGTTTAAATAGAGTTCGTACGTCTCCTGACCACGGAACAGCATTTGACATTGCAGGGAAAGGAAAGGCCAATGCAAACTCTTTTAATGAAGCGATATTTACTTCTATCAAAATCTATAAAAATAGGATGGAATATATCAATCTCAAAAAGAATGCTTTAGAGCCTCAAAAAACATCTCATAATAATAGAAAATAAAATAGTTTCTTAGAAAATTTTTATATATTTGCACGCTCAAAACTGATGTTATGATGGAAGAGAAAAATGCTTACACCATAAAATTTGTAGGCCTAAAGGAAGGAAAGCACCAGTTTGATTACCAGATTAAAGACGAGTTCTTTGAGTTTTTTGAGTATGACGATTTCAATACAACTGATGTTAAAGCTAATATTGAGCTCAATAAAAAAGCAAATATGCTTGAGTTCACTTTTGATTTGACTGGCGTTATGAATTTAGATTGTGATGTTTCAACAGAAGCTTATGATCAAAAAATTCAAAACAGACTAGAGCTTGTTGTCAAGTTTGGCGAAGAATACAACGACGATCATGAAGATGTTTTAATCTTACCGTGGTCTGAGTATGAAATCGATGTCAAGCAATACATCTACGAGGCAATTGTGTTAGCAATCCCTCAGAAAAGGATTCATCCTGGTGTAGAAGACGGAACATTAAACTCAGAGATTTTAGATAGATTAGAAGATTATCAGCCCGAAGCTGAGAACGATAATAAAGACGAAGAAGAGATTGACCCAAGATGGGAAGATTTAAAAAAATTATTAAACGAATAAATAGTTGAGTAATGGCACATCCAAAGAGAAAGACCTCAAAAACAAGAAGAGATAAAAGACGTACACATTTAAAAGCTGCTACGCCTCAAATCGCAACAGATTCAACAACTGGCGAAGCTCACTTATATCACAGAGCACACTGGCATGAAGGAAAACTTTATTACAGAGGTAAAGTTCTTATTGACAATACTGAAGAAGTAGAAGCTGTAGAATAGTTTCAACTCTCTCCTTATAAAATACACTCTTTCATCTTTATGAAAGAGTTTTTTTGTTGGTTCTTATTAAAGATACAACAGCAAGACAATAATTGAAGTCAGATTATTAGTCTGGCTTTTTTGTCAAAATCAAAAAAGTATAAAGCATAAAAAAGGCTACTCGAAAGTAGCCTTTTAGGAAATTGAAAAAAAATGTTTTATTTGATTAGATCAAACGCACATTTGCTGCGTTCATTCCTTTTCTGCCTTCTTCTTCTGTGTACTCTACAGCGTCACCTTCATTTAAAGATTCGCCGTCTAAACTTGTGACGTGTACAAAGATGTCTTCTCCTGTTTCGTCGTTTGTAATGAATCCGTAACCTTTTGACTCATTGAAAAATTTTACTTTACCTTGCATAATATAATAATAATTAATAATTGCACAAAACTACGTAATAAAAATGATAGAGAATTAAATAAAACACAATTTATTAAATTTTTTTTTATAAAGAATTCAAATAGAATAGCTTATCAATTCTTGTCTTTCATCTTATCCATTTTCTCTTTAGTTAGCGTGTAATCTTCTAACCTCTTACCTTTCCATCTATGATATAGAAATAATGGCATTAAAATGAACGAGCTTGCCAGCACAGACAAACCGATAATAACTTCGCCCATTTTTGCATCATCATATAGCTTGAAGTAGAAACCCACACCAAAACTAAGAGCAATAATGATAAATACGATTATAATAAGTGTTCTCATAATTTAATTTATACTGTCACTTCAATCAACTTTTGTCGATAAGCTGTTAATAATTTCGATTTAGAAATAAATCCGATATATTTTCCGTCCTTGACAACTGGTAAATTCCAAGCATCTGTTTTTTGAAATTTATTCATAATTGTCTGCATTCTAGAATCCTTCAAATCAATAACATCAGGTGCATTTTGCATTAAATCATAGACTTTGACTTTCTCATACATCTTCTGATCAAACATGATCGTCCTGATATTATCTAATAAAATTATTCCCTTAAAGTTATAATCTTCATCAACAACTGGAAAAATATTTCTGGATGATTTAACAACACCTTCTTTTACAATATCACCTAAAGTCATATTCTCTGTAAGCACTTGAAAGTTTTTTTCAATGACTTTTTTAATCTCAAGTAAAGTTAATATTGTTTTATCTTTATCATGCGTCAACAATTCTCCTCTTTGCGCCAATTCCATTGTATAAACCGAATGTGGCTGAAATGCATGTGTGATCAAATATGAAATTAAGGCTGTAATCATCAGAGGTACAAAAAGAGCATAGCCTCCAGTTAATTCAGCAATTAAGAAGATTGCTGTTAAAGGCGCATGAAGCACGCCAGCCATTAAACCTGCCATACCAACCATTGTAAAACTCCCAACTGATATCGGTTTATTAAGAAAGCCCAAATGATTTACTAACAAAGCAAAACAGTGCCCTAAAGCACTGCCCATAAAAAGAACAGGAGCGAAAATACCTCCAACTCCACCTGCGGCAAAAGTTAAGGAGGTTGCAAAAATTTTAAAGACAACCAAGCCTGCTAGCAAAATAATAACGACCCAAATATTATCAAGAAAAGCATCGAAAAAATTTGTCTGTAAGGCTTCTTGATAATTTTCAGCGAGCAAACTATTGATGACTCCATAGCCCTCACCATAAAGTGGAGGTATAAAATACAGGATAATTCCCAAGCCTAAACCCGCCAAAATTAATCTTAAAAAAGAATTCTTAATAGACAGAAAAAGCTTCTGTACCTTGAAATAAACACTTGTAAAATAAATAGAACCCAAGGCTGAAATGCATCCTAAAACAACATAAAATGGCACTTGTGAAATGGTGAAATCATCCTCTAAAACAAAAGGAATAATTGTATCTGAGCCAAAAAAGAAATAAGAAGTTAAAATAGCTGAAACCGATGCCGTCAAGAGCGGCAGCATACTCACCAAGGTTAAGTCGAGACTGAAGACTTCTATAGCAAAAATAATCGCTGCGATGGGCGCTTTAAAAATTGAAGACATTGCTCCTGCAGCTGCACAACCAATCAAAAGTGTACGCATACTTTGGTTCATGCGGAACATTCTCGAAATATTAGAACCCAATGATGCACCTGTCGCTACTGTCGGTCCCTCTAAACCAACAGAACCACCAAAACCAACAGTAATAGGTGCAGTAATTAAGGAAGCGTACATCTGAAAGCGCTCCATAATGCCTTTCTTCTTTGAAATAGCATATAAAGTTGAAGGAATTCCGTGACCCAAAGGTTTTCTGATTAAATATTTTATAATAAAATAGACAATCGCTAAACCTATCACTGGGAAAATAAAATAAAACGCATGGTGATAATTAACAATAAACTCACCTTCAAGCAACTCTTGCATAAAGTGCGTCAAGTTCTTAATCGCGACTGCTCCAAGACCAGCAGTAAAACCTATAATCGCGCTGAGTATAAGCGTGAATTGCTGTTCGGAGAGATGTTTAGTCTTCCAAAGCAAAAACTTCTGCAAAACCGATACTTGTTTAAAAGATTTCATTTTAAAAGCTTTGTTTTAAATTCCTTTTAAACTCAGCAAAAACTTAATCAAGAGAGAGCTTCACCTCGATATTGAGTTCTTTGAGTTGATCAGTGCTTAATTGAGCTGGCGCATCTATCATGATATCACGTCCAGAGTTATTTTTTGGAAAAGCAATAAAATCACGAATGCTCTCTTGGCCACCTAAAATAGCTACTAATCTATCTAGACCAAAAGCGATTCCGCCGTGTGGAGGTGCTCCATATTCGAAAGCATCCATCAAAAAGCCAAATTGAGCTCTTGCCTCTTCTTCAGAAAAACCAAGATAATCAAACATTTTTGATTGTGTTTCTTTGTCATGAATTCGTATAGAACCGCCACCGATTTCGTTTCCGTTTAAAACCAAATCATAAGCGTTTGCTCTTACCTCACCTGGGTTTGATTTAAGTTTATCAATATCTTCTGTTTTTGGTGACGTGAACGGATGATGCATCGCATGAAAACGTTTTGAATCTTCATCCCATTCTAACAATGGAAAATCGACGATCCATAATGGTGCAAATTCATCAGCTTTTCTTAGACCTAATCGTGTTGCCATTTCCATTCTTAAAGCACTCAATTGTGCTCTTGTTTCATTTTTATTTCCAGATAAAACAGCGATTAAATCACCAGGTTTAGCGCCAGTTTTTTCTGCCCAAGCTTTTAAATCATCTTGATCGTAAAACTTATCAACAGAAGATTTAAAGCTACCATCATCATTACATTTAACGTAAACCATACCTTTAGCTCCCACTTGAGGTCTTCTGATCCAATCGATAAGTTTATCGATCTCTTTTCTTGAATAGCTTGCTCCTCCAGGGATTGCAATACCAACGACAAGTTCAGCTTCATTAAAGACTTTAAATTCTTTATGTTGAGTCACTTCATTGAGTTCGCCAAACTCCATCCCAAAACGGATATCTGGTTTGTCATTTCCATACTTACACATTGCATCAGCATAAGTCATTCTTGGGAATTTTTCTATTTCAACTCCGTTAATTTCTTTCAATAGATGCTTGGTTAAACCTTCAAAAGTATCTAAGATTTCTTCCTGATCAACAAAAGACATTTCGCAGTCAATTTGTGTAAATTCTGGTTGTCTATCTGCTCTTAAATCTTCATCTCTAAAACATTTGACAATTTGAAAATACTTATCAAGACCGCCAACCATCAACAACTGCTTAAATGTTTGAGGCGACTGTGGCAATGCGTAAAACTGACCTTCGTTCATGCGGCTTGGCACAACAAAATCGCGCGCACCTTCTGGAGTCGATTTAATCAAATAAGGTGTTTCTACATCAACAAAATCTTTTTGGCTCAAATAGTTTCTGATTGCCATTGAGACTTTACTTCTGAAAAGCAATTTATTTTTAACAGGAGAACGCCTTAAATCGAGATACCTGTATTTCATTCGTAAATCTTCGCCTCCATCCGTTTCATCTTCAATCGTAAATGGCGGTGTTTTAGAAGAATTTAAAATCTGTAAATCTTCAACTAAGATTTCTATTTCACCCGTCGGAATATTTTTATTTTTCGATTCTCTTTCAATAACCTCTCCTTCTATTTGAATAACAAACTCACGACCGATTTCTCTCGCTTTTTTAACAACAGCTTCTGGCGTTCGCTCAGCATCAAAGACAAGTTGCGTCATCCCGTAACGATCACGGATATCAATCCAGATGATAAAACCCTTATCTCTAATTGTTTGCGCCCAACCTGAGAGCTTTACTTTTTCGCCTAAATTCTTTAAGTTTAACGTGTTGTTATTGTGCGTTCTGTACATTTTGTTTTCTATTGTAAATCGATTTGCAAAAGTAAGAAGTTATAGGTCGTAAACATAGACTCTTCAGAAAAAATTATTTATGGCTTATTTCTTAGTTTCCTATAAATTCCCATTGAGAAAACCTTGTGTATTTTAACGTGAAGGACACTCTAAAAGGTGATCGTTTGTCATGCCAGTCGCTTGCATAAAGGCGTAAATAATGGTTGGACCGACAAACTTGAAACCCTTTTTCTTGAGATCTTTACAGATTTTCTGACTCAATTCTGTTTCAGAAGGGACATCATTAATGGTCATAAAATTGGTTTGTAAAGGTTTATGATCAACATAAGACCATAAAAAATCATTGAAGCTACCGTGTTCCTTTTGAACTTTTTTGACGCACTTTGCGTTGTTAATCGCAGCATTAATTTTTAATTTATTCCTGATAATACCAGCATTTTTGGATAGTTCTTCAATTTCATCATCGGTATAATCAGCGACTTTATCTATTTCAAAGTTGTTAAATGCTTGTCGGAAATTTTCTCTTTTTTTCAGAATAGTCAACCAACTTAAACCTGCTTGAAAGCTTTCTAGCACAAGAAATTCAAATAATTTCTGATCATCGTGCAATGGTTTCCCCCACTCATTATCGTGGTAATCTTCATAAAGTTGACTTTCTAAACACCAATCACATTTTTTGTTTTTCATGGTATAAATTTATAAAAAAAGCGGCTGAACACTAAGTCCAGCCGCTTATAAAATTTAGTTTAAAACTAATTCAAATATTTACATCGTATCCCAGAATAAAGCAGTTTGCTGCTCATCTCCCCCGATCGCACTTGAAGCAGCATCATAATTACTTTCATTCAAGTTTTGCTCATTCACAGGATATGTATATCTCAATGGCACAGGAGAACCAGTATCTTCTGGCAAGTTTAATGTTGGCGCATCAAACTTTCTCCATACAGCCCATCCTTGGAAAGGATTATCAAACATTGCAATCCAGAATTGCTCTCCAATGCTTTCTCTCCAGTTTGCTGCATCATAAGCAACATCTGGTTGAGCTATATAAGCTGAAATATCAGCAGCATTAGTAATTCCTGCATAATTCATAGAAGCAGTAATACCATCTTCATAGTGAACATCAGCAGTTGAAGGCGTTGAGAATGATCTTGCAGAAGCTTCAGCTAATAAAAATGAAACCTCAGCATAATCCATATAGATACCTGGATGTGTTGGATCTATGAATGCGTCTCCAATATGCGTGTAATTTGCATATGTATTTGCTCCACCATAAATACCACCATCATAAACACCAGCACCTAAGTTATCATCAAAATAATAAGAACGACGTGGATCATCTAAATCATTCATGATATCCACAATTGTATTTGCAGATAAATAATCAGAACGACCTGACTGAACTAAATCTTCCCACAATGGGTTTGTGTTCGGAGGTGAACTCTGATATTGAATCACAGCATTATCAGCATTACTTGCCATTACGCCTGCACTAGAACTAATTGCATCTTCAGCAGCTGTTTGAGCCATAGATTGCATGCTAGAAACGTCAGCAACTCTTAAAGCTAATCTCAACTGTAAAGAATTAGCAAATTTTTCCCACTTTGCCATGTCTCCCATGTAAATCACGTCTGGACCTGAAAAACCTTGACCTGCCTGAAGCATAGTTCTAGCATCTTGAATTCTAGTTAACAAATCTTCATAAATACCTGAAGCATCATCATAAGCTGGGTTTGTAATTTCCTGAGCTTGTAAAGCTTCAGTGTAAGGGACATCTCCAAAAGTATCAACAAGCATTTGCCATGCATAAACTTGAATCACTTCGATTTGCCCAAGTCTAGCATCTTTTTCTGCTTGTGTTAAGCTTTCTTTCTCTTCGATATATGATTTCGCATCATCCAAATCTAACAACACATCACGGTAAGTTTCAGACCATTGTGATTGAGGAACATTTCTAGAAACCAATTTATAATTTGGCTCATCTAAATATTCCGTAGATGTTAAGTACTGAGAAATAAATCTGTAAACATTCGTATTAACATTTGGACTTGCTAAAAGATCTCCTAGACTCACTACAGCACTCGTGAAAAGAAAATCTTCACTCACTGATGTAGGGTTTTTAGGATCTTCGTTTAATCTATCATACTTGTCGTCATCAGCACAGCCAATGAATAGCGAGACAACTATGAATGTTATTATATATTTTTTCATCCTATTATTTTTTAAAATTTAAGTTTAACATTAATTCCATATTCTCTAGCAGAAGGGTAAGCACCTGATTGGTAACCTTGAATGTTACCAGAACTTAAACCTGCTTCTGGGTCAGAGTAAGGCATGTTTTTGTCAATAATCCATAAATTACGACCAATTAAAGACAATGAAGCTCCAGTAAATGGTAACTTTTCTACTAACTTATCATCTAATCTATAAGTTAAACTCATCTCTCTTAACTTGATAAAAGAAGCGTCGTAAACGTGACCTTTGTTTGCATCATTTGAATATCCGTAAGGACTATCTGATGCTGTACCTACAGGAATTCTCACTGTATTTTGGTTTCCACTTGCATCAACACCTGGTAGAATAACACCACCACCATCAGCAATTGGCGCACGCATTTCATTACCTAAATCGTTAATTCCAGCAGTTACATCATATAAACCAGTTCCCATACCATACCAAGTATCTAATGAGAAGATATCTCCACCTTCTTGAATATCGATTAAGAAACTAAATGATAAGTTTTTGTAATTGAATGTGTTTGTAATACCTGCATTCCAGTCTGGTTGAATATTACCTAACACCTCGTTGTTACTTGATGAAATTTCATAGTAACCATTAGCATCAACAACTTTATTTCCTTGGTTGTCATAAACATAATCGGTACCTCTAATTGCACCGTAAGGCTCACCTGGTGCTGCATTAATAGATACACCACCTTGGAAACTTGCTAACTGTAAATTCTCAAGATCACCTGCTAAACTAATTACTTCATTTTCGTTTTTAGACCAGTTCACATTCATATTCCAACTAAAATCTTCAGTTCTTATTGGTACTAAACCTACTAAAACTTCAAGACCTTTATTCTCTATCTCACCAGCATTCAACAATTTTCTCCCATAACCTGTTGCGTTAGAGATATCTACAGGCGTAATTTGATCTTCTGTTCTTGTACGATAATATGAAATATCAAAATTCACACGATCATTAATAAAGCTTGACTCTAAACCAATCTCGTAAGAAGTTGACGTTTCAGATTTTAAATCTAAATTATTTAAAGTACTACTTAAACTAGCAGAACCTTGTCCATTAAACGGAGCACTGACAACATAAGTGTTGTAAACATTATAAGGATCTGTCGCACTACCAACTTGCGCATAGTTAGCTCTTAATTTAGCAAAATCTAACCACTCTTCTTCGATGATGTTTGATAACAAAATACTTGTAGAAACTGAAGGGTAGTAATAAGTATTATCAGAACTTGGTAAAGTAGAAGAACGGTCACGACGGATTGTTCCTTCTAAATAATAAGTATTCATATATCCAAGACTTGCTCTTGCAAAAATACCATCAACCATTTGATCCGCTTCATATTCAGAAGGTGGATTCAATGGATCTTTACTGTTACTTAAGGCATAAAAACCAGGAGCATTCAGTCCTCCATTGGTTGCAGCTCTAATAAAAGTTTGCTCATTTCTTCTTAAATTAAAACCAACGTTACCGTCAAGATTTAAATCAGAAGTCAAGTCTTTATTAAAGTTAAGAATCAAATCGTAATTATACTCCGCAACACGGTTATCAAACCTAGAGTAACTAGATACCGCCGCAGAACCTACATTGATTCGCTCTTCTTGCAACTCACTATAAGTATCAAAAGTAAAACGCCCTAAAACACTAAAGACATCACTAATTTCATAGCTTAAATTAACATTACCATAGTATCTGTTTCTCGTATCCGTCTGGTAATTCTCATACCTTACCCAGTAAGGGTTGTCTGTATAAATAGGTGTTCTATCAAAAGCACTATTCGGGTTCCAAGTGATGTTTTTGCGAGTGCTGAAATATGCATCTCTTTGATCATAAATATCAACATTTGTTTGATGCCACTGTCTGAAAGTCTGCATTAAGTTTTGGCCATCATAACCCGTACCGAAACGACCTTTACCATCAGTTTTAATAAAAGTTACATTTGCAGCAGCTGTCAATCGATCAGTTAAATCATGAGATCCTGAGAATTTGATATTATCTCTCTTGATTCTACTGTTCGGTAAAGTTCCTTTCTGATTTAAATTTGTATAAGAAATTCTGAAATTTCCATCTTCATTACCACCATCTAAAGCAACAGAATTAATCGTTGTATGCCCTGTTTCCCAAATATCATTTGGTGTATGCTTAGCAGCAGTCCAAGGCGTCGCTTGTAAATATGTATCTAATTCAGGATAAATAGAATTCCATTGATAAATCATTCTATTTGGGTCAAATTTAGCACCATAAGAAGCATCAGCTGTAAAAGGAGTCGTTTCTTCATCTATACCATCACCATTAATATCTGTCAACAAGAAACCGTCTCCTGTATCGTAGCCTGCTGAATAACCAGCACCATATTTCTTTTGGTACTTAGGTAGTGTTTCTTTATTAACGTCAGCAAAAGTGACAGACGAACGAATGCTTACGCCCATTCCTTTATTTCTTGCTCCTTTTTTTGTTTCAATAACAATTGCACCGTTAGCAGCTCTTTCACCATAAAGTGCAGTTGCAGCAGCACCTCTTAAGATGTTAATAGATTCAATATTGTCAGGGTTAATGTCAGAAGCAGCATTACCATAATCATAACCACCTCGACCACTTTTTTGATCACCTGTGTTTGAGTTCTGGTTAATAATCGGCGTACCATCAACAACAAACAAAGCTTGGTTGCTTCCCGTTAATGATGCGTTACCTCTAATTACAACGTTGGTAGAACCACCCATTGTACCTGAAGATTTAACCTTCAGTCCTGCCACTTTACCTGAAAGTGCATTCGTAAAGTTCTGTGTTGCAACATCAGAAACTGATTCGCCACCAACTTCTTGTGTTGCATAACCAAGTGATTTCTTTTCTCGCTTAATACCGAGAGCAGTGACAACCACTTCGTCAAGTTTGTTTGCGTCGCTTTCTAAAACGACTTCAATTTCGGCATCACCTGAAACTTCAACTTCTTGAGTTTTCATTCCTAGGTAAGAAAAAACAAGCATCTTGCCTGTCTCAGCCTGAATGGTAAACTGACCGTCAAAATCAGTCTGAGTACCATTTGACGTTCCTTTCACCAAAATATTGACACCTGGTAAAGGAATTCCGTCCGCATCTTTAACAGCTCCAGTCACTGTCACTTGTTGTGCAAACATTCCTGCACTTAACAACGTGAACAATAACAAGACTGTGTTTTTGACTTTGTTCATGAGTAAGGTTTTTTAAGTTATAGAACTAATATATAAATTATATGTTAAAAACAAAGCCTAAAACCCGTATTAGGTTAATTGTTTAACTTTTTAACATTTATTATGTTAACATGAAAAGCTCTTAAAGGTAACATGACAAGCCTTGAGCTAACATTTTAAAAAGCGTAATGAATTTGCTATTAATGAATTTGCTACAAAAAAGTTATTACAAAAGAATGAATCATCCTATTATGTTTAATTGCCAATTATTTTTTACTAAAAACTCTTAAATACAAAAAAAGCAAGCTATTTACATAGCTTGCTTTAACAAAACGAAACTTTCGTTTATTTACTCTCTAACCAACTTAAACGTTTTAGTTGCATTGTTAATTTCTACTTTCATAAAGTAAATACCTGTTGAAAGATCTTGAAGATTAAGCTTTGCACCTAAGTCCTTGATTTCTTTAAGTATCAATAACTGACCTCTCACATTATATATCTGAACCTGATCGATATTTTGAGCAGCATTCAATACTAACTCATCTTGAACAGGATTCGGATAGTAAGAAAAACTATCAAAACCAACAGATTCTATACCTAAGGTTGTTGTTGTAAAAGTTGACGGACCAAACCAGTCACTTTCATCACTTGGTGCACAGATTGCACGCACGTATACATCATAATCTGTTTCAGCTGATAATCCTGTAAGCGTCTCACCTAAAGTTCCATCAGTATCCATCACAGATATTCCATCTACAGCTGGATCAAACCCTGCTTCACCATAAAGAATTTCCCACTCAGTTGCTGTTCCGTTTTCTAACCAAGCAACATCAGCAGAGGTGTTATCTATATTTGTAAATATAACATCGGTTGGAGCTGCACAAACTGTATTTGTTCCAAACGCAAAGTCGTCAGCATATAATTCAAATTCATCAGTACCAGTCGCTCTAATCGCTACATATACAGTTTGACCTGCATAAGCCGATAAATCGAACTCGTATTGCGTCCAAGTATCTGGAGCATCCATTTCAGCTTGAAGCACTTCATCAAAAGATGTGTCCGACATATTATCAGTTGTAGATAAAACAACTTCAAAAGGCTCTAAAAGACTAGAAGCTCTTGATCTTAAAGAAAAAGAAACCATATCTGTTGTACCTGCTATAACTTCCGTAGCTGGCATAATTAAATAATCATCATGAGCAGAAGAATTATATCTAATTTTCATCACATTATCTCCGCTTTGAGCGCCACCATTTGGACTTGACTCAAACACCCATTCATTCGCTCCACCTTGATTGATTACTGACCAACAAGCCGGTAAACTTGATACAGATTCAAAGTCTTCCGTGTAAGCGGCAGAATACACAGCACATTCAGTAGCAAAAGTTGTTGGTCCATTCCAAGTACTTAAATCTCCAGAGCCACAATCAGCACGAACGTAAACATCATATAAAGTTCCATCAACTAAACCTGTTAATGTTTCACCTAAAGTTCCATCAGTATCCATGACAGATGTACCATCTACAGCAGGATCAAAGCCTGTTTCACCATAAAGAATTTCCCATTCCGTTTCTGAACCATTTGCCGTCCATGAAACATCTGCAGAATCTAGGGTGATATTTGAAAAAACAACATCAGTAGGCTCAATACAACTTGGCGGACTGTCAAAGACAAAATCATCAGCAAAAAGCTCAAAGTCATTCGTTCCAGTCGCTCTAATCGCTACATAAACCGTTTGACCTACATAAGCTGATAGATCGAACTCGTATTGTGTCCAAGTATCTGGAGCATCCATTTCAGCTTGAAGAACTTCATCAAAAGATGTGTCCGACATATTATCAGTTGTAGATAAAACAACTTCAAAAGGTTCTAAAAGACTAGAAGCTCTTGATCTTAAAGAAAAAGAAACCATATCTGTAGTTCCTGCAATAACTTCAGTTGCTGGCATAATTAAGTAATCATCATGAGCAGAAGAATTATATCTAATTTTCATCACATTATCTCCGCTTTGAGCGCCACCATCTGGACTTGATTCAAACACCCACTCATTCGCTCCACCTTGATTAATAACTGACCAACAAGCTGGTAAACTTGATACAGATTCAAAATCTTCAGTATAAGCTGTATTTATGACATCACAAGCTGTTGAAAAAGTTGCCACAGCTGTCCAATCACTCATATCAGTTGCAGAACACATCGCTCTGACATAGACATCATAAGTAGTACCTGTAGTTAAACCTGATAAAGTTTCACCTAAAGTTCCATCATTATCTATAACTGAAGTTCCATCAACTAATGGATCAAAGCCTGTTTCGTCATAAAGAATCTCCCATTCGGTTTCTGATCCAAAAGATGTCCATGAAACATCAGCAGAAGTCTGTGTGATATTACTAAGCACAACATCCGTAGGAGCAGGACAAGTAATTTCTTCTATACTTAATTCATATTGCACACTTTGTGGCGTAGCCCAAGTTGAAATAACAATATAATAGGTTTGTCCACCTGTCAAATATACACCCTCTAAATTTCTATCAATTGAGTTAGAATTTCCTTCAAAAGCCACACAATTTGGGCTGTCATCTAAACAAGCGTCTAAAACGTGAATCGCAGAATAGTCGACTGAAACATTATAAAGACTAATATTTACTGCCATGTTATTAGCAGGAGTAAATGCATAAATAGCCTCATCCCCGCTTAAATAAAATGAATCACATGGACTATCACCGTTATTGTAGTTGTTACCATAGTTAGCTGTATCATCAGATGTAGTGTAAGGCAAACCAGTAATCGCTATAGGATTTGCACAAGACTCACCTGGAGCAACCACAGTCGACATATAGGATCCGAAAGGAACATAATTGCTAAGAGCAGGCTCAAAATTACAGTTGCCTAAATTATCAAGCGCATCTTGCGTTCCAAAAGTCCAGTTAGCAGGATCAAAAGCACCTGCATTAGCTGTTGCTCCATCGTTACGATAATAATAAGTATCGACATGCTCCCAAGCAGTTCCCGTTCCATCTACGTTTTCTTCTCCAAATCTATCCACGACAACATCACCAGCATCAGTAATTTGGAAAGCATCATCTCCATTACTGCTAATAACCGAATTCTCAATTACGTTGTGTGTTGTGGAGTTAATCGTAAATTCAACATCCAAAGTTGCTTCATCGTTTGTAACATAAGCAAATTCATCTGTTAAGCTTCCTAATGAAGTTAAATCAACATTTGTTGTAAAACCACCTCCATTAGATTGTCTTGCAAGATTCCAATCAGTAAAATCAACCGTTCCGTTGACGTAAATTTCTATTGTTCTCCCATCTGCACCAGGGCAAGGAGAGTCAACATAACCTGTAATGATAGCATCTTGTGCATACCCGAAAGCAAACATCATAAATGACATCATTAAAAATGTAATTTTTTTCATATTATTATGATTTTTAAGTTAATGAATTGTAAAACTAAGCAAAAAACAACTAATAAAAACTTAAAAACGTTAAATTTTTAAATCATAAATCATTTATAGCCTTAAATAGTATTGATTTAAAAATTTAAATTATACATATTGATAAGATTCAGTATAAGACAATTGGCTTATACTTGAGTGGTTAGCGTATAACAAAAATTTCATGAAGGTTTTCAAATTCCTAAAGATGATTTAAATCAGCCTTTTAGTGATTTTTAAGTTGTAACTTTGTCGAAATTATATTCAAAATTAATTATGGATTCATATAAAATCGTCAAAAAACACCTTGATCAATCAATGAGCTACAATGACTACAAAGCTCTTGTAAACGAATTGTTAGAAAAAGGTCAAGCTACAGGAAATACTCAAGATGAAACTTATTTGGAATTTTCGAAACTCGGTGTTCAAAGAATGAAACGCTGGGAGAAAACAGTCAAGATTAATGATGAACAAAAGGAAAGAATCATTAACATTTCTAAACCTCAAACATGGCTAGTTATTGCTGAAGGCTGGTGTGGTGATGCAGCGACAGCACTTCCTGTAATGGAAAAAATAAGCTCCCTTAACTCTTTGATCACATTAAAAGTTATTTTAAGGGATGAATACCAAGATTTAATCAATGCTTTCTTGACTAACGGCGGGCAATCTATCCCTAAACTCATTGCTATTGATTCTTCAGAGGAAAAGATTCTTTACACATGGGGACCTCGTTCTGCAGCAGCAACGAAACTTGTTGAAGAAGAAAAGGCTAAAAATGACGGCAAATTTACAGCCGACTCCAAAACTGTTTTACAACAATGGTATAATAAGGACAAAGGACAAAATATAATTGAAGACCTTATCAAACTTTTAGAAGAGAATAATAAAGCTTAATTAAGCTTTCATCATATCTTCAAAACCTTCAATGCTTAACGTGTTTGAAATTTTATAGTCGCCTATTTGAGTTCTTTTTAAAGCACTTAAGTAGGCGCCTGATTTTACAGCCTTTCCATAATCATGAGCTAAACTTCTGATGTATGTTCCTTTACTACAAGTGACTTTAAATTCAACCTTTGGCAAATCAAATTTTGTTAGCTGAAAGTCATCTATTAGAACTTGGCGTTTCGGAATCTCAACTTCCTCGCCTTTTCTCGCATATTCGTATAGTTTTTTTCCATCTTTCTTTAAGGCAGAAAAAATAGGCGGCTGCTGCATAATTTCTCCTAGAAATTCTTGTCGAGCTTCTTCTAATAACTTTAAAGTAATGTGACTGGTTTCAAAAGTCTGATCAATTTCAGTTTCCATATCGTATGAAGGTCGCGTTGCCCCAAGCGTTATTTCACCTGTATAAATTTTGGTTTGCCCCATTAAACTTTCAATACGCTTTGTGTATTTGCCAGTGCATAAAATCACCAAACCTGTCGCTAAAGGATCTAAAGTTCCTGCATGACCCACTTTAATTTTTTTGATGTCAAATTTCTTCTTAATCAACCACCTCACTTTGTTAACTACCTGAAATGAAGTCCATCCTAATGGTTTATCAAAACAGATTAATTGCCCTTCTTTAAAATCTTCTAAAGTTAAATCACGCATTATACTTGGGTTAAAATGATTGCAATCACACCAACAACAAAACAGTAAATTGAGAAATATTTGAGCTTACTTTTTTTGACAAGTCTAATCATCCATGTACAGGCAAATAGTCCAGTTATAAAAGCGGCAATAAAACCAACGCTTAAACTCATAAAATCTATCTGACTTTGAAAAACATTTCCGTCAAGTAAATCCTTGGCTATTTTTCCGAAAATCAAAGGCACAACCATTAAAAAAGAAAAACGTGCTGCTTGTGTTTTATCATTACCCAGCAAAACTGAAGTCGCTATTGTAGAACCACTTCTTGAGATCCCTGGCAAAATTGCAATGGCCTGTGCAACTCCAATCACAAATGCATTGCTATAACTCACTTTTTTAGGTGTGCTTTTTGCTTTATCGGTCAACCATAGCAATAACGCAGTCACAATCAACATAAAACCAACAAGCACGATATTATCACCAAACAAGGCTTCCATTTGGCTTTCAAAAAAATATCCAACTAAAGCTGCAGGAATCATTGAGATGATAATTTTTAAAGAAAAACGAGAAGCTTCATTCCATTGAAACTGAAACAAACCTTTAATGATTTCTAAAATATCTTTTCTGAAAATAACAACGGTGCTCAATGCTGTTGCAAAATGCAGCACAACAGTAAAAAGCATAGATTCTTTTGGTAAACTATGGTCACCTAAAAGTGCTTTCCCTAGCTCTAAATGTCCGCTTGACGAAACTGGCAGGAACTCAGTTAATCCCTGAATAACCCCTAAAATACTAGCATCTAAAATATCCATTAATCACTTGATGGCTTAAGAAGTATGGCGTAAACCTCAATTGCGAAACCAATTAAAATAAGAGTCGGCGCTAAACGAATACGTCGCCAGTTATAAATTTCAGGATTAAAAACCTCAGGATCATCACTTCCACCGCCAGCCATCAGGATAAAACCTAAAGCGATCACAGCCAAGCCAATCAACATAAACTTGTAGTTCTTTTTTTCAAAAACAAAGTTTTTATCAATTTCGCTTTCCTGTCTACGTTTTTTCTCTCCCATAATATTGAGATTTTTGAATTTAGATTGAATTAGTAGTAAAGTTCGTCAGTTTTTAAATTAAGAAAACGCTGTGTTGCAAAAAAGGTACTCAACCAAGTGATCAAAATACCAAGCAATAATATTGCTGCGAACAAAGCTAATAAAATAAGTCTGTCTGAAAGGAAATTCAGTTCAGGAAAACTTTCATTTAAATAATATAAAACAGCAGCCATCCCTGCTAGTGACAAGAATGAACCTATCAAACCTAGCTTAATGCTTTTCCATATAAATGGACGGCGAATAAATGATTTAGTCGCACCAACCATTTGCATAGTTTTAATAATAAATCGCTTTGAATAAACTGACAACCTTATCGAACTATTGATGAGTAAAACCGCGATAAATGTAAAGACAACACTGATAATGATAATCCACAAACTTAATTTTTTAATGTTATCATTCAATAAAGCAATCAAAGGCTTATCGTAAACAATCTCGTCAACAAATTTATTTTCGTTGATATCTCTTGTAATTTCAGCTAGCTTAACTTCAGACACATAATCTGCATTAAAATAAATATCAATAGAATTCTGAAGCGGATTATACCCTAAAAACTCCATAAAATCTTCACCGATTTCTTCACTATATTTTTTGGCAGCATCTTCTTTAGAAACAAAATTCACGGATTTGGTGTATTCCGCTAAGGCAAGAGATTTCTGTAATTGATCAATCTCCACTTCTTTTGCCGTATCATCTAAATATATAGTCAATGCAATTTGCTCTTTAAAATGATCAGCAACTTTTTTGGTGTTTAAAACCAAAATCCCTAATAAACCTACTAAAAAAAGAACCAACGCAATACTGATCACAACAGAAAAGTATGAGGTGATTAAGCGTCTTTTTTGATATTTTTCAAATGATGATGCCACAAATTTAATTTTCGTAAAAATATAAAACTCTCTACATCTAACGCCTCTTCCTGTTAAATATTTTCTTTAATACCTTATAGCATAAAATAAAACAGCTTCAAAAGAGATTTTCACTTTATGAAGCTGCTTAAAAGATGGTAATCTTAAAAATAATTAAGATAAAGTTTTTATTAAAAATTATCTGTCAATATGTTGATGATATCAATAATAGCCCAAATACCTAAACCTCCTAAAGTTACAATAAAGAGAATATTCACCCAAACAGGTTTTCCAGCATACCAGCGGTGCGCTGCAAAAGGCCATAAAACCAACCAAAGTGCAGCAGCAACCCATTTATCATAGCCAGAAGCAACTATTGGTGTTAAAGCTTCTTCTTTTTCAATAGATAAAGGAGCTTCAACAACTGAAAAATCTTTGTAATTCTTAGTGTCAAGATTTTCATGAACAACGAGATCATTACTCATTTTCTCTCTATTCACTGGAAAAGAAGCAAACATCAAAGATGAGGTGAAGATAAAAACAAGTAATAATAAATTTTTCATAATTTTGAAATTTTAAGTTAGGTTCACAATATATAAATTTTATGTTAAAAATACTTTTTACGATAATTTTTTCTTCACTTTTTTTCATCTCTAATAGTCAAAACATTAAAGAATTTGAGTTTATTGGTTCTCTTAAATTAGAGGACAATAGCACCATTTCTTATAAACTAAAATTTACTGATATTGGCAAAGGCATGATTGAGGGTAAATCGATCACAGATTTTTCTGGTGACCATAGAACAACCTCAGAAATAAAAGGTCGAATAGATTATGAAAATGACAGAATATCTTACGCAGAAGTGAAAAACCTCTCAACAAAATCTAATTATGATGAAGAGAATTTCTGTTACATTCACTTAACAAATGCAGATTTTAATCTCAAAAAAAGAAAAAGCTCAATCAAAGGCAATTTTCAAGGTAAATTTCCTGATGGAGAAAATTGTGCGGAAGGTGAACTTATTCTTGTTGGCTCTGAATTTTTCTACAAACGCATGGAGAAACTTAATAGAAAGATTAGTCGTGTTAAAAAAATAGACAGCGTCACAAAAGCGAATTTAAAAACGTCAACTTTCAAAAGGAAGCTTGCTAAAAATCTATTAGAAAACGAAGATGTCATCTCTTTATATATTGACGATTCAAGCGAAGTTTTTTTTGGAATTGTGGGATGAAGAGCTTGAAGATGGCGATAAAATTGATCTTTTCATCAACCAAAAAATAGTTTTAGAAAATTTTGAAATCAAAAATCAAAAGAAAATTATCAAAATACCATTTAGTAATTCTGATGTTAGCGTGACAGTTATTGCCAACAATGTCGGTCAAAAAGCGCCAAACACCGTCAGTTTAATTTTACGTGATAAAAACAATTCTCACAAAATCAGAACCAAGCTTCAACAAGACGAACAAGCCTACATTATGCTCAAAAGCAATCAATAAACTTTTAACTCTCAAGTTTCACACCTTTTTAGCACATAAATAGTATTTTTGCCAAAATTGAATTTTAGCAAAAAATCATGGCATATAATTTTAAAGAAATCGAAGCCAAATGGCAGAAAAAATGGGCAGACAACAAAACTTTCGCTGCTCAGCAACCTCAAGATTTTAAAGAGAAAACAAAACCGTCTTACTACGTTCTCGATATGTTCCCTTACCCATCAGGCGCAGGCTTGCACGTTGGTCATCCGCTAGGTTATATTGCAAGTGATATTTTTGCACGTTACAAACGCCATCAAGGCTTTAATGTTTTGCATCCGCAAGGTTATGATTCTTTTGGTTTGCCTGCTGAGCAATATGCCATACAAACCGGCCAACACCCTGCAAAAACAACTGAAGACAATATTAAACGTTACCGCGAACAGCTAGACAGAATCGGTTTTTCTTTTGATTGGGGTCGTGAAGTTAGAACAAGTTCTCCTGAATATTATAAATGGACACAATGGATTTTTAGCGAATTATTCAATTCATATTATTGTCATGAAGCTGATCAAGCGAAACCAATTGATGATCTCATCAAGATTTTTTCTAAAGAAGGAAATACAAATATTAATGTTGCTTGTGATGAAAGCGTTCAAAGCTTCACTGCTGATGAGTGGAATGCTTTTTCAGATGAAAGAAAAGAAGAAATTTTACTTGACTATCGTTTAACCTATCTTGCAGAAACTGAAGTGAATTGGTGTCCTGCGCTTGGTACGGTTTTAGCAAATGACGAAATTATCAACGGCGTTTCTGAGCGTGGTTCTCACCCAGTTGTTCGTAAAAAAATGAAACAATGGAGCATGCGTATTTCAGCTTATGCTGAACGTTTGCTTCAAGGTTTAAATAAACTTGACTGGACAGATAGCCTGAAAGAATCTCAGCGCAATTGGATTGGAAAATCAATTGGTGCACAAGTTTTTTTCAATTTAAAAGATCACGACAAGAAAATTGAAGTTTTCACAACCCGACCTGATACTATTTTCGGTGTTTCATTTTTAACACTTGCGCCAGAGCATGATTTGGTTCAAAAAATCACAACTCCTGAGCAGAAAGAAGCTGTTGAAAATTATATTTCACAAACTGCAAAACGCAGCGA
Organism: Psychroflexus sp. S27; assembly: GCF_002810405.1. Taxonomy (NCBI): domain Bacteria; kingdom Pseudomonadati; phylum Bacteroidota; class Flavobacteriia; order Flavobacteriales; family Flavobacteriaceae; genus Psychroflexus; species Psychroflexus sp. S27. Next base: position 84,650 of record NZ_NEXQ01000026.1, read on the forward strand.
GCGTGAACGCATGGCTGACGTCAAAACAATTACAGGTGTTTTCACAGGATCTTACGCTGAGCATCCACTCACAAAAGAGCCAATTCCGATTTGGATAGGTGATTATGTTTTAGCGGGTTACGGCACTGGTGCTGTGATGGCTGTTCCATCTGGTGATCAACGCGATCATGATTTTGCAAGACATTTCGATTTACCAATTCCAAATGTTTTTAAAGACATTGATATTTCTGAAAATGCGCATGCTGAACAAGACAATACAGTGATTGCAAATTCTGAATTTCTGAATGATTTAGAGCCTCAAAAAGCCATCAGAAAAGCAATTGAAGCTTTAGAGAATGAAAATTCAGGTTACGCAAAAATCAATTATCGTTTGCGAGATGCTGTTTTTTCAAGACAAAGATACTGGGGCGAACCTTTCCCGGTTTATTACGTCAACGGCTTACCAAAAATCATTGACACAAAACATTTGCCTCTCGAACTTCCTGAGGTTGAAAAATATTTACCAACAGAAGATGGCGCACCTCCTTTAGGTCGCGCTAACAAATGGGCTTGGAATACAGCAACTAATGAGGTTGTCTATAATTCAGAAATCGATAACAAAACAATTTTCCCACTTGAACTTAACACAATGCCTGGTTGGGCTGGCAGCTCGTGGTATTTATTCAGGTACATGGAAACCGAAAATCGTGACACATGCTTTGCCTCTCAAGAAGCCTTGGATTACTGGGAAAATGTTGATTTATATATTGGCGGGAGCGAACATGCAACTGGTCATTTATTATACTCAAGATTTTGGACAAAGTTTCTGAAAGATAGAGGTTTCTTAAAGGTTGATGAACCTTTCAAAAAGCTCATTAATCAAGGCATGATTTTAGGCGAAAGTGCTTTTGTCCATAGAATTGACGCCAACACTTATACTTCTGCAGATATTGAAACTGAAAAAGATGTTCAAAAAATTCACGTTGATGTTTCTTTTGTGAATACCTCAAATGAATTAGATGTTGAAGCCTTTAGAAAGTGGAGACCTGAATTTGAAAATGCAGAATTCATCAAAAATGATGATGGAAAAGTTCTGGTTTCTCGCGAAGTTGAGAAAATGTCTAAATCTAAATTTAATGTTGTCAATCCTGATGATATTTGTAATGAATACGGCGCAGACAGCTTGCGTTTATTCGAGATGTTTTTAGGCCCAATTGATCAATCAAAACCTTGGAATACAGCAGGACTTTCAGGTGTTTCTAGTTTTATGAAAAAACTCTGGAAGCTTTATCACAATAGCGATAATTTTGAAGTGAGTGAAAAACCAGCTTCAAAAGAAGCTTTAAAAGCATTGCACCAAACCATTAAAAAGGTCACTGAAGATATCGAGAATTTCAGCTTTAACACAAGTGTTTCCAGCTTTATGATTTGCGTCAATACTTTACTTTCTGAAAAATGTAATTCAAGAGAAATTCTCGAACCTTTAGCGATTTTAATTTCACCTTATGCACCGCATATCGCTGAAGAATTATGGGAAAAACTCGGACACACTGAAAGTGTTTCACAGGCAAAATTTCCAGTTTTTGAAGAAAAATTTTTAGTAGAAGACACCAAAACTTATCCGATTTCTTTTAACGGAAAAATGCGTTTTAAACTCGATTTATCTTTAGATCTCAGCAAAGATGAAATTGAAAAAATTGTAATGGCTGACGAAAGAACACAAAAACAACTCGATGGCAGAACGCCTAAAAAAGTGATTATTGTACCTGGCAAAATTGTCAATATTGTCGGTTGATTTATGTGTTTTCATAAATTAAAGTCAACTTTGTCAGATCAATAAACTTTGGTGCTAAATTTGAAGTCAATAAATAAGATTTTAAAAGAATAAAAAATGAGTTATTATATTTTAATTGGAGCGATTCTTTTGGTGAGTTGGCTTGTGAGTAATAAGCTAAAATCTAAGTTTAAGAAATACTCTAAAGTTCATTTACAAAACGGCATGAGCGGTGCTGAAATTGCACGAAAAATGCTTGCAGATCATCATATCACAGACGTTGAAGTAATTTCAACCCCTGGTCGATTAACAGATCATTACCACCCAACCAAAAAAACGGTTAACCTCAGCGAAAGCGTTTATAACCAACGAAATGCTGCTGCGGCCGCGGTTGCTGCTCACGAAGTTGGACATGCTGTGCAACACGCCAAAGCCTATAAATGGTTAGAGATGAGAAGTCAACTTGTACCAATCGTAAGTGTGGCTTCACAATTTTCACAGTGGGTCATCTTTGGAGGCTTAATTTTAATGGGAATGGTTTCAGTTGGCGTTGGTCAAGCTGTTCTTTTAGCCGGCATTATTATGTTCGGGATGGGGACACTTTTTAGTTTCATCACTTTACCAGTTGAATACGATGCGAGTAACAGAGCTTTGGCTTGGTTAAAAGATAGGAATATTGTGACTGCTGAAGAATATAAAGGCTCTGAAGATGCGCTCAAATGGGCCGCAAGAACTTATGTTGTTGCTGCAATTGGTTCATTAGCAACGCTGCTTTATTTCTTGAGTATTTACTTAGGAAGAGATTAAAATCTAAAATATTTTTTAATTGAAAATCGGTTGTTTTTATAAAGACAATCGATTTTTTTATGCTTAGGCTTATCTTAATTCAAGATGTTTTTTCTTTAAAATCACTACCTTAGCGAGATGCAAAAATTCTTGATCATCATCTGTTTTTTAGCAATGGGTTTCACACAAGCTCAAAATAAAACTTTAGCTGAAAATTATGCTGAACAAGGTGAGTATGCAAAAGCTTTAATCATTTATAAAAATCTTTATCAGCAAAATCCAAATTCTCAGACACTTCTCATCGACTTAGTTGATACTTATAAAAATCTTGATAGCATCAACAAAGCTGAAGAAATGCTTATTAACTTCTTAAAAAGACCTGGCGATTATCCTAACATCGAAGTTGAATTAGGTTACTTATACCAGCAAGACCAACAATTAAAGAAAGCTGAAAGCCTTTATAATTCAGCTATCAGCAAAGTTGAAATCAGACCTGTTTACGCTTATGCAATCGGTAAAGCTTTTCAGAAGTATGGTTTACTTAGTTACGCGCAGCAAACTTATGAGAAAGCGCAAGAACTCAGGCCGAGTACTAACTTCTTGATCCAGCTAGCGCAGATTTACGGTGAGCAATCTAAATTTGATCAAATGTTTGAAATGTATGTTGATCTTATTGAAAAAAATGAGCGTTATTTCAAAATGCTTCACCAGATTTTTAATGAATTTATCACTGAAGATCCTCAAAATGAAGCCAATTTATCTCTTAAAAAAACACTTCTCAAACGCAATCAACAAGAGCCTAAGTTGATTTATAACGAAACTTTAAGTTGGTTATTTACGCAACAAAAAGATTACAAGATGGCTTTTATTCAAGAGAAAGCCATTTACGCAAGAAGTGAAGAAAAAAATGCAAAACGCCTTTATGATTTGGCGAAAATTATTTTTGAAGAAGAAGATTATCCTTTAGCTGAAAAAATATTTTTAGAAGTCCAAGACAAAACAAATTACCAAAGTCTGTTTTATGACTCAGCAGAACATTTGTTGTTGATTTTAGAAAAAAGAGAAGACATTAAAAACTTAGAAATTGAAGAAGCTTATCAAACTTTTTTTGACAATGAAAGCATTAATGAATACACTTTACCTATTTCATTAAACTGGGCAAAATTCAAAGCTTTTCAAAACAATAATAAAACCGCTGCGCTTGAACTTTTAGATGATGCGGCAGGTTCAAAAATCAGGAAAACACAACAAGCTGAGCTTAAAACTCTAAAAGCTGATATTTTACTTAAAGATGAGCAATTTAATCAAGCTTTATTGCTTTATGCACAAGTTGAGCGCTTAGTCCCAAACTCTGATTTATCACGTGAAGCAAAATTCAAAACTGCACAAGCCAGTTATTTTAAAGGAGATTTTAAATGGGCCTTGTCTCAACTTGATGTCCTTAAAAATTCTGTTTCTGAGTTGATCGCTAACAACGCAATGGAACTGGCTTTACACATTAAAGACAATTCATATCAAGATAGCACACAAACCGATTTAAAGAAAGTTGCAAAAGCCGATTTTTTGAAATTTCAAAATAAAAATACTGAGGCAATTCAGATTTTAGAACAAGTTTTAAAAGATTATAAAACAGAGGAAATTATCGATAAAACGCTTTATCGCTTAGCGCAAATACACAACGAAAATCAAGATTTAGAACAAGCCTCAACTTATTATCAAAAATTAATAGATGATCACCCTGAAAGTATTTTAGCGGATAATGCCAACTTTGAGCTTGGACTGATTTATATGAACAAATTAAATCAACCCAAAAAAGCACAAACTTATTTCGAATCTATCATCTTTAATTATTCAGATAGTATTTTCTTTGTAGCCGCAAGACGCTATTTTAGAGAATTAAGAGGAGACAAAATAAAAGAAGATGCTGATATATAATATGACAATGAATGTAGATGAAAGCATTCACTTAAAATGGAAGCAGTGGTTAGACGAGAGTTATATACCAAGTATGCTCAATACTAAAAAATTCTCAAAAGCCCTTATCACTCAAGTGATGGTGAATGAAGAAATGGGTGGAATCACTTATTCTATTCAATTTACAGCGCCTACAGAAAGTCATTTAGAAGCTTTTCAGGAAGTACACAAACCAAAAGTTGAATCAAAATTTCAACAATTTAAAGGCAAAGTTGTTTTCTTCAGCTCTGTTTTAAAAGTTGTTTCAGAACATTAATAATTATGCAGGTTAGAGCAAAAAAACATTTAGGACAACATTTTTTAAAAGATGAAAATATCGCCAAAAAAATTGCCGATACTTTGAGTCTTGATCACTGCGATACAATTATCGAAATTGGTCCAGGAATGGGCGTGCTAACGAAATATTTACTTGACAAACCTGCTAAACTTATCGCGATGGATATCGATAAAGAATCCATCGAATACCTCAACACAAGTTTTCGTGCACAATTCACTAAAAGCGAAACCCTCAAAAATTTTAAAGTGGTTGAAGCCGACTTTTTAAAAGAAGATGTGCTCAAAATTGTAGATCAACAACAATTTGCTGTGATCGGAAATTTCCCTTATAATATCTCAACGCAAATTGTTTTTAAAACACTTGAAAACAGAGCTTATGTTCCTGAATTTGCAGGTATGTTTCAGAAAGAGGTTGCCAAACGAATTTGCGCAGATCCTGGTAGTAAAGTTTATGGCATTACTTCCGTTTTAACACAAGCATTTTATAAAGCTGAATATCTTTTTACCGTTAAACCAGAAGTTTTCAATCCGCCTCCAAAAGTTGAAAGCGGTGTTTTAAGATTGACACGACGTGAGAATTTCAGTCTAGATTGTGATGAAAAACTATTTTTCAAAGTTGTTAAAACGGCCTTTAATCAACGCCGAAAAACAATTCGAAACAGTTTGAAAAGCCTGAATCTTTCAAAAGAACTCACAACTGATGAGATTTTCTCAAAAAGACCTGAACAACTCAGCGTTTCAGAATTTATAGTATTAACTCAAAAAATTGATGCCGATGCGGTTTAAAATCAGTAAGAATTTCATTGAGAAAATAGAACGATTAATTGAAGAAAAAAATGATCGTGAATTATTAACACATCTTGAAGAACTTCACCACGCTGATATTGCCGAAATTTTAGACGAGTTACAACTCGACGAAGCAACCTATATCATCAAACTATTAGACAGTGATAAAACTGCTGAAGTTTTGATGGAAATCACTGAAGACGATAGAGAGAAAATACTTCAAAACCTAGACGCACAAGAGATTGCAGACGAAGTTGAAGAAATGGATACCGATGATGCTGCCGATATTATCGGAGAACTCAGTATCGATTTAAGAAAAGAAGTTATTGGCAAAATGTCTGATCGCGAACATGCTGAAGACATTATCGAGCTTTTAAATTATCCTGAAGATTCCGCAGGTGGTTTAATGGCAAAAGAACTCATACGTGTTAATGAAAACTGGAGTGTTACAGGCTGCATGGAGGAAATGCGAGCTCAAGGCGAAAATGTCACACGTGTGCATTCCATTTATGTCGTAGATAATAAAGACAGACTTAAAGGCCGTTTATCACTTAAAGACTTGATTACCGCATCAAAAGATGCTCAGATTGTTGACATCTATATCACAAAAGTTGATTATGTGAATGTCCACACAAAAGGAGAAGAAGTGGCTAGAATAATGCAGAAGTATGACCTTGAAGCGATTCCTGTAGTTGATGAACTCAACAGATTAGTCGGTAGGATTACGATTGATGATATTGTTGATTTTATACGTGAAGAAGCCGATCGTGATTACCAAATGGCAGCTGGTATTTCTGATGATGTTGAAGCAGATGCAAGTATGCTCGACATGATTAAAGCGCGTTTGCCATGGTTAATCTTGGCGCTTTTAGGTGGTTTTGTAGCCGTACATGTTGCTGGAACTTTTGAAAGTGCCATGACAAAATTTGGTGTATTATTTTTCTTTACGCCTCTCATCGCAGCGATGGCTGGGAACGTTGGTGTGCAATCTTCAGCGATTATGGTGCAAGGTATTGCTAATAATACATTAAAAGGTTCTCTATTTAAAAGAGTTCTTAAAGAAATGGGATTAAGCATCTTAAATGGACTTGCATTAGCTCTCATTTTGCTAATTGGAACTCACTTTTTACTCGGACATCCCTACAGCATTGGTGTTACAGTTTCTGTATCGCTTATTTCTGTTATGATTATCGCTTCAATTATCGGGACTTTTGTACCCATTACTTTACATAAATACGGCATCGACCCTGCACTTGCAACAGGTCCATTTATCACAACGAGTAATGACATTTGTGGGATTTTAATCTATTTTACAATTGCCAAATTGATTTTAGGTTTTTAAATTCTTAATCCAAAAAAGCTTGATTTTTTCATAAAATATGATCAGCTATTGCGCTTTATGTCAATTCAATTAAAAGGCTTTTTTTACATTTGTTTCCACAAATAAAATGATGAATAAAAAGCTGCATTTACAAGAATTAGGCCTAAAGGATTATAAAGAAACTTGGGACTTACAAGAAGATTTATTCCAAGAAATCCTTGATACAAAAATTAAAAACAGACGTGAAGAAACTTCAATAAATACACAAAATCACTTTTTATTTGTTGAGCATCCGCACGTTTACACCTTAGGTAAAAATGGTGACATCAAAAATTTGTTGCTTTCTGAAGATCAGCTTAAAGAAAAAAATGCTAGTTTCTACCCGATCAATCGCGGTGGCGACATTACTTATCACGGTCCAGGACAAATTATTGGTTATCCTATTTTAGATCTCGAAAACTTTTTTACTGATATCCATCGTTATCTTAGAACTTTAGAAGAAGTCATTATTTTGACACTCAAAGACTATGGCTTAAAGCCAGAAAGAAGCGAAGGTGAAACTGGCGTTTGGCTTGATGTCGGCACTCCTTTTGCTAGAAAAATTTGTGCGATGGGCGTCAGAGCTTCTCGCTGGGTGACCATGCATGGTTTTGCACTCAATGTCAATACAGATTTAGGCTACTTTGATCATATCGTTCCTTGCGGCATTAAAGACAAAGCTGTGACTTCGTTACAGGTCGAACTTGGTCATAAGGTTAACGAAAATGAACTTAAAACCAAAATCAAAGCTAACTTTGAGAAGCTCTTTGAAGCTAAATTCATTTAAAAACTCTTTATTTTAAAATTAAAGTGATAATTGATAAACCAAAACAGAATTGTTATCTCCTTTGGTGAGAATTTCATAACGGCCAGGCTCAATTTCTAAAATCTGAATTTCTGAACTCCCAAAAACAGGAAAAGCATTGATCAGTTCAGCGTCTTCATTAAATAAATAAATTTTCTGGCTTTGTTCATCAACCACAGAAATGAAAAGTTGTTCATTAAATTGATGTAATTGAGGCGTTAAATATAAGCCATAATCTAGCTTCAGTTTTTTATCATTAATATGTAATGTATTTTCAGAAAGAACAACGTAATTACGATTATTAGCTGCAAAATGGTGACCATCATACCAATCTTCATCATTGAAATTCACTTTTCCTTCTTCTGAAACAGTCACTAATTGTCCTTCAGTATTCGTCCCTGCAAATTGATCATCATATCTGAAAAATTCGTTTTGTGAAGATTCAATCAATCTATCTTTTTTAACCCTAATATCACCAACGCGATTCAAAATATAAACATCACTTTCTGTTTGTACAAGAATGTAATCTTTATTGCTAATGCGTATATGTTTGGGTGGATTTATAATTTTGTCATCACTCGCGTGATATTTAAATCCTTTGACGTTTTTCCCTTCCTTATCATACATCATCATATTGTTGTTTTGCGTCACAACAAAGCGATATTTTCCATTGTTGGCATAATCGTAAATCTGCAAACCTTGTGTGATGATGTCATTAAAAGACAAAGGAAAATGGCCGACGTCCTTTCCGTTTTTATCTAAAATGTAAAGTTTATTTTGTGTCACAAAAGCCATTTGAATTCTGGTGTTTTTGTAAATATCAAGCCATTGAATATCACCAACAATTTTGCTATCCAATTGTTTAGTCCATATTTTTTGACCTTTTGAACTCACCAAATGCAATTGATAATCTTCATCCTGAACCGCGATATCACGCTGTCTTGTTCGCCAATTAATAAAATACGACGGCGATGTGATCAAGTCTTTTTCAAACTTGATTCTATTGACTTTCAGATTGGAAGAAGAACCATTTTCAGTAGAACCAAAACTGAAATTGACATGTGTAAAACCCTTGTCATTGGTCAATTGAGCCAAACCAAACTTAAAAGATTCAGTTTTTAACGTCTTCCAAGATTTTTGATAAGCATCAGTTGATTTACTAGACAAATGAGATTTGAGATTTTCGTTTAAAAAACCAATTTGAACACTGTATGAAGAACGTAAATCATCGGCTGTTTCTTTATAATATGAGGTTTTTGATAATATAGAATTATTCTTCAAGTTGACTAAAAGTGATTCTAATTGATCTAACTTTTCAGCAAAAACAAAATGTCCTTGATGATTAACAACATAGTTGGTTTTAAGCTTAGGCAATAAAGGAGAAAAATGCTGAAATCCATCAAAATTATCAAGTTGATAAATATTTTCCCCTCTAAACTCTTCAACTTGAGTTTCTGTTTGCAAAAACTCTTCTTCAAAGCCAAGCACATCATCAGGTTTAAAATCTATCAGGTAATAATTATCAATTTTAATGATACCAAATTCAGCAGGATATTCACCTATGCGATGCTTAATAATATCGTCTGTATAACCTAGCTGTCTTCTCTTTTGTTGTAAATTTTTAAAGCTTTTAACTGAAAAGTTTACAAAATAGCTTGCGTTTAAAGGGACAATTTCTGCAAAATTTGAATTTTCAGTTGTATTCCCTTCAAGGGTTTCAAACTTTGAATGTTTATTCTCTTGTGAAATAACAACGCCGCTAGACCAAATCTTTTGAGTTTCAAGATCTGTATCTAAAACCATCCATTTCCCATAATTTTCATAATCGAAATCCAGCGATTGAAAATGAGATTTACCCAATAAGTCAACATGATCAAGACTCACATAAATACTTAAATCTCGAGAACGACTTGCCTTTTTAGCTTTAAAAAAAGCTGAACCAAGGTCTAAATTGTTTTTAGAATTTCGAATAATATTTTCAAGCGTTAATTTTGAAGTACTGATCACTTGGTGACCTGATAATTCTGATAAATAAAAATCCTTCTGATCAATTTGAACTTTTTGAATAGCTATACCATCATAAGTTTCAGAAGATTTTTGTTCAATGACACCAGCTTTAAAAAATTCAGAAGTCGTGTTAACAATAAATGTAAAAGCAAAATCTTTTGTACCAATGGCAGAAATACTTAACAAACCAGATAACTTTGAATCGACAGATTGAAGTAAATCGAATTTATCTTTGAGGTCAACAATAAGTTTTGACTTCATATTTGAAGCCAAAAATTCATTCTGGTTTAAGTTTTCATTCAAATCTTCTAGCGATTGAATATCAAAAACCAAAATACTTTTAAGCGGCAATAAATGATAGGAATCCGATGAAGTTGACTGTGAAGAATCTTGACAAGAAGCAACAATTAGAACAAGAAATAGAATAAATATTTTCTTCATAGCATAGACACCTTTACGATGGACAAAGTTAACAAACTCAAGATTTATAAAGATAATAAAATGAATTTTTAAAATTCCATTTTTAATTGCTCAGGTAATAATTTAAAACTCTGCCTGTGATACTTTGTGGAACCGTATTCAAGAATTGCTTTTCTGTGAGCTTGTGTTGGATAACCTTTGTTTTTATGCCAATCATAAACTGGAAACTCTTCTGAAATTTTCTGCATAAAATCATCTCTAGCCGTTTTAGCTAAAACTGAAGCCGCAGCAATATTCATGTATTTTGCATCTCCTTTAACGACGCATTGATGTTTTAAATCTTTATAAGGTTTAAATTTATTTCCATCAACAGCAATAAACTCAGGTTGTGGTTTTAATTTTTCAACAGCTTTGTGCATTGCCAAAATTGACGCATTCAGAATGTTAATTTTATCTATTTCATCCATCATCACATGTGCGACAGCGTAAGCAACAGCTTCTCTCTGAATAATTTCTCGCAAAATCAATCTTTTTTTCTCATTTAATTGTTTAGAATCATTGAGTAAATCATTTTTAAAATTGACTGGCAAAATCACAGCTGCCGCCGTTACTGGACCAGATAAACAACCTCTGCCTGCTTCATCTGTGCCGCATTCTATTAACTGATTTTGAAATTGTAATTTTAGCATCTCACAAATGTAAACATTTCAAAAAGTATTGATTGTCTTTAAGTTATTTTTAGAAACGGCTTTCATGAAAAAATGATACTTTTGCGCTTGTAAATAGAAAGATGAGATTAGTCCTTATAACGTTTTTATTCCTTTTTGCATTAAGCGCATCTGCACAACGCAAGCTTACTGGTACTAGTTTGCCAGATACGAGACTTGGTGGTAAAAATAATAACGAAGAAGATAACAAAAAGAAAACCAAGGAAGTAGAAACTGAAGTGGAAAGCTATAAAATCATTTCTATTGAAAACGATACAACTTATGTTGATACAAGCTTAACAATTCAAAAAGCCTATAAATACAATTATTTAAGACGTGATGATTTTGGCCTATTAGCTTTTCAGAATATCGGACAAACTTTCAATCGTCTTACTTACGATTTTGATGACCTATCAAACTCACCAAAATTTGGAGCAAGCGCCAGACATTTCAATTTTATGGAAGCCAAAGACATTAATTATTATCGTGTGCCAACGCCTTTTACTGAACTTTACTTTAAAACAGTTTTCGAACAAGGTCAAAATGTTGATGCTTTTTTCACAACTAACATTAAACCAAATGTTAATTTATCCATAGCTTACAAAGGTTTGCGCTCTTTAGGAAATTACCAGAATTCCCTCACGAGCACAGGTAATTTACGTATGACTTTAAATTACAACACAAAAAATGAGCGCTATTATGCCAAAACGCATTTTGTTGCTCAAGATTTGATGAACCAAGAAAACGGCGGTTTAACCGCTGAAGGTGAACGTCTCTATATTGAAGAAATTCCAGAATATGATGAGCGTTCATCAGTTGCTGTACAATATCAAAATGCAGAAAATCAATTAGATGGGAAGCGCTTTTATCTTGATCATTTTTACAAATTAAAAGCAGGAGATTCTTTAAGTCGATACGAGATAAGAATTAATCATCGCCTTAATTTTTCTGATAAAGAATACCGTTTCCAACAGAAACAAGCCACTGATATTTATGGTGAAACTTATGAAAATAAAGATCTCTACAACGAAGTTGAATACCAATATATTAAAAACCAAGTTGGCGCCAGCTACTTTCAGCCAGATTTAGGGACTTTAGAAGGTTTTATTGAGCATACTGATTATAATTATGGCTATCAATCTGTGGTTTTAAAAGACAATGAAATCATCCCAAACAGAATTAAAGAAGATGTTGTTGGTATTGGTGGAAAATATCAAAATGAAATTGCTGGGATTAAGCTTAAAGCTCAAGCTGTTTACAACCTTAGCGATACCTTTGAAGGTTACGATTTAAAAGCTAATGCAGCTTACAAAATCGATTCTCTAAACAGCGTACAAGCCGGAATTAAATTAAATTCTGCTAGACCAAACTTCAATACTTTACTATTTCAAAACGATTATAAAAATTACAATTGGCATAATCCTGATTTTTCTAATGTTGAAACACAGAGCCTTTCAGCATCGATTAATAGCGCGAAATTCGGAGATTATAAAGCAAGTTTAACGCAAATTAATAACTACACATATTTTGGTTTAATCGATAATCCAGATACTTCTTCTTCTGTTGATTCATTAGTAAAACCAATGCAAAGCGGTAAAGAAGTGCGTTACTTTAAGTTGCAAGCTTCTAAAGATTTTGAGCTTGGCAAGTTTGCATTGGCCAACGATGTGATTTACCAAAATGTTTTATCTGGCGAAAGTGCTTTTCATGTACCAGAATTCGTGACGAGACAATCAATCTATTATAAAGATTATTGGTTCCAAAAAGCTTTATACCTACAAACTGGTTTTACTTTTAATTATTTCACTGATTTTAAATCAGATGGATATGATCCCATTTTAGCTGAATTTTTTGTTACGAATCAAGATTTTAAAAGTTTTTACACACTTGATTTCTTTTTTAATGCTAAAGTGAGAACTGCGCGACTGTATTTTAAATTAGAAAACTTCACAACATTATTGGAAGGCAATAACAACTTTGCTGCACCTCGACATCCATACCGTGATTTTGCGATACGCTTTGGAATCGTCTGGAATTTCTTTATGTAAAATTTCATTAAAACCATCCTTTTATTTGAAGCTTACAAGCTTTTAACCGTACTTTTGAAAATTGAGTTGATCTCAGCTTTTCTTCACATTTAAAATAAAGTATATGACAGGGAAAAAGTTGTTAATTATCGGTTTTGTTTGGCCTGAACCAAACTCTTCAGCTGCAGGAAGTCGGATGATGCAGTTGATTCGTCTTTTTTTGTCTAAAAAATTTGAAATTATTTATGCTTCTCCCGCTAAAGATTCTGTACACGCTGAAGACTTATCGGATTATAAAATTCAAACAAAACAGATTTCAGCTAACAACTCTGAGTTTGATGATTATATAAAACAACTCAATCCTAGTCATGTTCTCTTTGATCGTTTTATGATGGGGGAGCAGTTCGGTTGGCGAATCGCTGAAAATTGCCCAGATGCTATTCGGATTTTAGACACACAAGATTTACATTTTTTCAGAAAAGCACGTCAACGCGCTTATGAGCAAAAACAAAATTTCGTCAAATCTTCATTGTTAACAGATGAAGCCAAAAGAGAAATTGCATCGATGTACAGATCAGATTTAAGTTTGATTATTTCTCAAGCTGAAATGCAACTTCTTATCAAGCATTTCAAAATAGACAAAAAACTCCTCCTCTATCTTCCTTTTCTGGTTGATCAGAAATTGATACAAAAAGAAAATCTTCCTGCTTTTGAAGAGCGTCAAGATTTTGTGAGTATCGGTAACTTTTTACATCCGCCTAATTTTGACAAAACAAAATTCTTAAAAGAAGAAATCTGGCCATTAATCAAGGAGAAATTACCAGAAGCAAGACTCTTTATTTACGGCGCTTATACATCACAAAAAGTTGAACAACTCCATCAACCTAAAGATGATTTTTACATTATGGGACGCGCTGCGGATGCTGTTGATGTGATCAAAGAATCACGCGTTTTACTTGCTCCATTACGCTTTGGTGCTGGTTTAAAAGGAAAATTTATTGATGGGATGCGCGCAGGAACGCCAGCAATCACGACAATTATTGGTGCAGAAGGTATTTGCGGAGACTTGCCATGGTGTGGCGAAATAGCGAATGAACCTCAACTGATTGCGGAACAAGCTGTCAAACTTTATACAAATAAAAAAAGATGGACTTTGGCCCAAAAAAACGGATTCCAGATTCTTGAAAAACGTTTTAAAGCAAGCACTTTTAAAAGTATCTTTTTTAAACGTTTAAACAAGCTTGAGAAAGAGCTTAGTCAAAACAGGCAAGAGAATTTTGTTGGACAAATGCTGATGCACCACAGCCATCAAAGCACAAAATATATGTCTAGATGGATAGAAGAGAAAAATAAGAAGAAGTAAAGTTTACTTCTTCTTAAAGAATAATGCAAGTATTGCTGACCAAAACACGCCTGTTGCTAAATTCCCAAACATGGCTTGCTTTGATAATGAATTCATATTATATAGACTTTTTGCGGAATCTTCTTTCATGCCTTTGCCGACACCTTGTTCAATTGCAGTTGTTACAAAATCTGGCGAAACGAATTCCGTTAATGCATAAACAATCACAGGTGATAAAGCTGCGATAAGAACAGAAAGAACAACACCTGAGAAAAAAGCTTTACGCCATTCGATATTGCCATCAAAAAACTTTTCGCTTTTTTCTCTCATATTAAAATAAGTGACAGCTATTTGAGGAATAACCATGATCATGCTGTAAACCGCATAACGAGAAGCACCACTTGAGTGCCACCCAAAGGCTTTCTCTGCATATAACCAAAGAAAATTGAGCAATGTATAAAACATTGCCCATTTGAATTCTATTCTAAAATTTTTCAATTTTATAAATTTTAATGGTTTTTTAAAACCCACTCACCACGCGAAAGCAATGGTTCTGCTTGTTTGTATTTAACTGTTTTTTCTTCGCCATTAACAACATTCTTGATCGTTACCCTTTCATTTCTTCCTATCTTAGGTTGATCACGCGTAATCGTTTCAGTCACAGGTTGACGCTGACTTGCTTGCTCGCCAGCTTGTCTGTTTTGTGACGCCTGCTGATTCAGGTTCTGAACATCATCTTTTTGTGTTTTTAGCTTTTGTTTTGGCTTTTGCTCTTTAGCTTCCTGAATGTTCTCTTCTGGATTTCCTTGCGGAATTTCTCCTTTAAATAAGAAGCTTATCACTTCCTTGTTGACATCTTCGATCATCATTTTAAAAAGCTCTAAAGCTTCAAACTTGTAAATGAGAAGTGGATCTTTTTGCTCGTGAACAGCCAATTGTACACTTTGTTTCAGCTCATCCATTTTACGCAAATGGTTTTTCCAAGCTTCATCAATAATCGCTAAACTGATATTTTTCTCAAAATCTTTAATCAGTTCTTTTCCTTCTGTTTCATAAGATTTTTCAAGGTTTGTGACAACTTGAAG
The DNA here is from genome assembly GCF_002810405.1 of Psychroflexus sp. S27. Lineage (NCBI taxonomy): Bacteria > Pseudomonadati > Bacteroidota > Flavobacteriia > Flavobacteriales > Flavobacteriaceae > Psychroflexus > Psychroflexus sp. S27. Next base: position 99,978 of record NZ_NEXQ01000026.1, read on the forward strand.
TGTTTTCTGACCATCGGTAAATGGCACAGCTATACGCTCAAACTTCTGACCTTCATTTTCATGAACTTGCTTGATCACAGGGAAAGCTTCTTCTGCATTACGCGACATTTTATCTTGGTAATGAGCGTAAGCTTCTTTGTATATTTTAGCAATTAACTTTTGAGTCGACTCTTTTTCAAATTCTTTTTCTGTAATTGAAGAACTTAAAGAGAAGAATCTGATTAATTCAAACTCAAAATTATTAAAGTCATTTTGCATTTTGTTTGAATTCACAATCGCTTCAGTGGTGTCGTAAATCATGTTTGCAACATCAATTCTTAGACGATCACCAAACAATGCATTGTAACGACGCTTGTAAATCACTTCACGTTGCGCGTTCATAACATCATCATATTCTAGCAAACGCTTACGAATACCGAAGTTATTTTCTTCAACTTTACGTTGAGCACGCTCAATAGATTTTGAAATCATTGAATGCTGAATCACCTCGCCTTCTTCTAAGCCCATTCTATCCATCAATTTGGCAATACGTTCACTACCAAATTTACGCATAAGACTATCTTCAAGAGAAACGTAAAACTGTGAACTTCCTGGATCACCTTGACGACCAGCACGACCTCTCAACTGCCTGTCAACACGACGAGAATCGTGACGTTCAGTACCAATAATTGCTAAACCGCCTGCATCTTTAACTTCTTTAGAAAGTTTAATATCGGTACCACGACCAGCCATGTTTGTTGCAATTGTGACAACACCACTGTTACCAGCTTCAGCAACAACATCAGCTTCTCTTTTATGTAATTTCGCATTCAGGACATTGTGTTTCACATTTCTGATTTTCAGCATTCGGCTGAGTAATTCAGAAATTTCAACTGATGTTGTCCCGATCAAAACAGGTCTCCCTTGCTCTGATAAGTTAACAACCTCTTCAATGATTGCGTTATATTTTTCCCTTATTGTTTTATAAACTTTGTCTTGTCTGTCGTCACGAGCGATAGGTCTATTTGTTGGAATCTCAACAACATCTAACTCATAAATTTCCCAGAATTCACCAGCTTCAGTCACAGCAGTACCCGTCATACCAGAAAGTTTGTTGTACATTCTGAAGTAATTCTGAAGTGTAACTGTTGCAAAAGTTTGTGTTGCATCTTCAATTTTGACATTTTCTTTTGCCTCAATTGCCTGGTGCAAACCATCAGAGTAACGACGGCCATCCATGATACGACCTGTTTGCTCATCGACAATTTTAACTTTATTGTCCATGACAACGTATTCTGTATCTTTTTCAAATAAAGTGTAGGCTTTTAAAAGCTGATTCATCGTGTGAATACGCTCACTTTTAATACTGAAATCGCGGTAGAGTTCTTCTTTCTTTTCGGCTTCTTCTTCTTTAGAAAGGCCTTCGCTTTCAATTTTTGCGATTTCCATTCCTATTTCTGGCATCACAAAGAAGTTATCATCATCTCCGCCAGATAGGTAATCGATTCCTTTATCTGTTAAGTCAATTTGATTTGACTTTTCTTCAATCGTGAAATATAAATCTGCATCAACTTTATGCATCTCACGATTATTATCTTGCATATAATGATTTTCAGTTTTCTGAAGAAGTTGCTTTACACCTTCTTCACTCAAAAACTTAATCAGTGCTTTATTTTTCGGTAAACCTCTGAATACACGGAGTAACAAAAATCCGCCTTCTTTAGTTTCACCAGCTTTGATTAATTTTTTAGCATCAGCTAAGACTTTAATCAAATGTTGGCGTTGCGCTTCAACAATTTTAGCAACTGGAGGTTTTAAATTATCAAATTCGTGAACATCACCTTTTGGCACAGGTCCAGAAATAATTAAAGGTGTTCTTGCTTCATCGACTAAAACGGAGTCGACCTCATCGACAATCGCAAAGTTGTGCGGACGCTGAACCAAATCATCTGGCGAGTGACTCATGTTGTCACGTAAATAATCAAAACCAAATTCGTTATTTGTTCCGTAAGCGATATCTGCATTATAAGCCTGACGACGCTCTTCAGAGTTTGGTCTGTAATAATCAATACAAGCGACACTTAAGCCATGAAATTCGAAAATTGGTGCCATCCATGCGCTATCACGTTTCGCCAAATAATCGTTGACTGTGACAAGGTGAACGCCATTTCCGGTTAAAGCATTCAGATACATCGGTAATGTTGCCACTAAAGTTTTACCTTCACCCGTTTGCATCTCTGCAATTTTACCTTGGTGCATCGCAATACCACCGATGAGCTGTACATCGTAATGAACCATATCCCAGGTTACCGCTTTACCAGCAGCATCCCAAGAGTTGCTCCACATCGCATCATCTCCATCTAAAGTGATATAATCTTTTTGAGCAGATAATGCTCTATCGAATTCAGAAGCAGTGACTTTTAAAGTTTCGTTATCACAAAATCTTTTTGCAGTTTCTTTGACAGTCGCAAAAGCTTCAGGTAGAATTTCATTTAAAATCTCTTCAGAAATTTTATAAGCCTCATCTTTCAGTTGATCAATTTGACTAAAAAAGCTTTCTTTATCATCGATATCTTCTTCAGCTTCAGCCTGCTTTTTCAGCTCATCTTGCCTGGCAGTATTTTCAGCTAAAGCTTCTTTTATTTTCCCTTTAAATTCAATTGTTTTTCCTCTCAGCTCATCTAAAGTCAGCGCTTCATATTCTTTTTCGAGGGATTTAATTTTGTTGACGATAGGCGTGATGCTTTTCAGATCTTTTTTCGTCTTATCACCAACAAATATTTTTAATACAGAGTCTAATACACCCATAACTTGTTTAAAAAATTAATAATTCAAAGGTAGTGAAAAAAAAAAGTCCCTTTAGGAGACTTTTAGTGCTTTTATATGAAAAATACTGTTAATATTCATCTTCATTCCACAGGTAATCTTCGTCTGTGGGATAATCAGGCCATATTTCTTCGATTGAGTCGTAAGTATCACCTTCATCTTCGATTGATTGAAGATTTTCTACAACCTCCAAAGGTGCGCCAGTTCTGATAGCGTAATCAATCAATTCATCTTTGGTTGCTGGCCAAGGCGCGTCACTCAAGTACGATGCTAATTCTAATGTCCAATACATCTTTTAAGTCGTTTTAAATTTTTGCAAATGTAATTTTTTTATTGTAACAAGCAAACATTTTACTCTTTATTTCTTCTTTGATTATCAGTAAATTAGAGTTGATGCTTTAACTTCAAAAAAGTACTAAATAACAAAGCTTAACTTGTTATCTCTTTTTTAGGAATCCAGTTTTTCAGGAATCCATTGTGTCTCTTCGACGTTAAGATCGTCTGCTGTTTTTCGTGAAACCACAAAAATATAATCTGACAAACGGTTGAGATACTGTAAAACCTCTTCATCAAAAGCTTCAATCTCATGCAAAGCTGCTGCATTTCGCTCAGCACGACGACAAACACATCGCGCAATATGACTTTGAGAAACGGCTTTGTGACCGCCTGGCAATACAAAATGCGTCATTGGTGGCAAAGTTTCATTCATTTCATCAATGCGTTTTTCAAGATATTCAATATCCTTTGCAGTGATGCGCGGAATATTCAAGCGATCTTTTCCGCTTTTAAATTTTGCTTTTTTAGGATCGGTTGCCAAGATTGCGCCTAAGGTAAAAAGCTTATCTTGGATTAGCTCAATATCTTTTTTAATCTGCGCATTCACTTCACAATCACGCAACATGCCTAAGTTGGCATTCAGCTCATCTACGGTACCGTAACTTTCTATTCTGATATGATGTTTTGGAACACGCGAGCCGCCAAAAAGAGCTGTTGTTCCTTTATCACCAGTTTTTGTATAAATTTTCATGATTCTTTTTCTTTGCGTTTTTCAGAAATGTTTTCTCTAAAATTTCGTTTTGACCTGCGATCACGTTTGCTTTTATTTCTCTTGTTATTCAAAATAACCAAAAGAAATAAAACAGCTAAAATAATAATGACAATAACGAATTGCATTGTCGGTGAAAAATCCTCTAACATTTCAAGATAATTTTTGCTCTAAAATACAAAAAATGCTCAGACTCTTATTGTAAAATGTTCTTTTGCTTGTTCTTTTCTAAAAAAAACAAAACCCCACTGAAAAGTATCTATGCTAACTGTCACTTCCTTTGATTGACAAATTTCATCCCAAGCTTTTTCCATGCCTTTTGACCAATGGATATCGTCAAAAATAAAAACAGAATCGTTGTGCTTATGCTTTAAAAGCTGGTTGAAATAGCTGATAGTTGCTTCATAATTATGATGACCATCAATGAAAATTAAATCAAATTTTTGTTCGCCAGAAAGTTCATTGATATAAGATTGAAAATCTGCATTCACGGATTTTATTTTATCTTGACAATCCATTTTTTTAAATAGTTGTTTTGCCCTATTTAGTGTGTTTGGACAAGCTTCAAGTGTGGTTAATTGAAGATTGTTTTCTAAACTTATTGCTAAACTTCCTAAACCTAAAGATGTGCCTAATTCAAGCGCTGTTTTGGAATTTAAATAATAGACAAAACGATTTAATAATCTGGCTCTTTTATAAGAAGCACCTACTCTGGCAGCAACTTTTTTGACTTGACGTTTGCTTGACTTAAAAACCTTTGAGCCAGCACCAAAATCTTCAACTTCAATAAAAGATTTATCATTTAAAAGTGATTTTTTAGCTTGCTTCCAGAGTTGATAAGCTTTGCGTTTTTTTTTATGATAAAAACATTTCGTGATCAACTGATATACAAATGGCGAATGTATGCCATGTTGATTCTTGGAACATCGAATGAATTTTAAATAAGCTTTGGCCTGATGAATCATTAATCAAGAGTTTGAATTAGGAAAACTATTAAAATTTGTTATTTTTATCATTCATCAAAGATAAATTAAAATAAAACTCGAAAACTGACATTGGTCATTTTATAATGCGAACTTGGGTCTTATTTTTGTCTTGTAATTCAAAAGCTATGATACCTAACTTATTAACTTTATTCGTGAATTGGAGCAATGGTGCTTTTATAATGACAGTCGTTTTTGGACTTGTCATCATCGGACTTGTTGCAGCTGTTTTAATTTTTATTAATAATAGCATTAAAAAAGAACAACGCGAAAAAGAATTACAAGAAAAAGAAGAAAGCAATTCGCTTAACGCATAATGTGTAGTTCGCATTATATTTCATGATAATAGGATTTTTTTTAGCACCAACTTTTAGTAGAGAGTTGGTGCTTTTTGTTTTAACTCTCAGACTTCATTGACAGCTCAAACCATTTTTCGGTTTTTTCTTCAATGTCTGATTCAATTTTCTGTAAATCGATTGATAATTCTTTGATTTTTTCTGGATTGAGATCTTCTAGGAATTTAGCTTCAAGCTTAGCTTTTTGACTTTCCAGTTTTTTGATATCACTTTCTAATCGCTTGTATTGTTTTTGTTCCTGATAAGTTAAAGTGACTTCAGTGGTTTTTGGTTTTTCTTGAACTTTCTTTTCAGCTTTTGGCTTTGCATAAGCTTCTTCTTGTTCAAGTTTTTTATAAGCACGATAATCAGAATAATTCCCTGGAAAATCAGAAATATCTTCATTTTCAAAAACAAAAAGGTGATCCACAATCTTGTCCATAAAGTAACGGTCGTGAGACACAACGATCAAACAACCTGGGAAATCGAGCAAGAATTGTTCAAGAACATTAAGTGTAATAATATCTAAATCATTGGTTGGCTCATCGAGAATTAAAAAATTCGGATTCTGAATTAAAACCGTACATAAATAAAGACGTTTACGTTCACCTCCACTTAACTTCTCAACAAAATCATATTGCTTTTTACGATCAAAAAGAAAACGTTCTAAAAGTTGTTGAGCAGAAATTTTTTGTCCTTTCTTGAGCGGAATATAATCACCGAATTCACGGATAACATCAATTACTTTTTGCTCTGGCTTGATCTTGATGCCGCCTTGTGTGTAATAACCAATTTTGATGGTTTCGCCAATGATAACTTTCCCTGAATCTGGCTCTTCCTGACCCGTCAAGATGTTTAGAAAAGTTGATTTTCCAGTTCCATTTTTACCAATAATACCGATGCGTTCTTGGCGCTTAAAAACATATTCAAAATTTGAAAAGAGCTCTTTTTCGCCATAAGCTTTTGAAATTTTGTGAAGTTCAATCACTTTTGAGCCAAGACGTTCCATATTAATTTCGAGACTGACTTTGTGTTCTTTGCGACGGTTAGTTGCACGTTCCTTGATATCATCAAAATTTTCTATTCGTGATTTTGATTTGGTCGTTCTCGCTTTTGGCTGACGACGCATCCAGTCAAGTTCAGATTTATAAAGTTGCTTTGCTTTTGCTAAGTTCGTCGCTTCAGTTTCCATACGATTAGCGCGATGCTCCACGTAATAAGCGTAATTTCCTTTATAAGAGTAGAGTTTTTGATCGTCCAATTCAATAATATGATTACAAACACGATCAAGGAAATAACGGTCGTGAGTCACCATAAAAAGCGTCAGGTTTTCTGATTTTAAATAATCTTCTAACCACTCAATCATCTCCAAATCCAGGTGGTTAGTTGGCTCATCAAGAATTAACAAATCTGGCCTATCCAGAATCAAATTTGTTAAAGCCAATCTTTTACGTTGGCCTCCAGATAAATCACTGACTTTTTGAGAAAGATCATCAAGTTTTAATTTGCTTAAAATTTGCTTGTAAGTCGTTTCAAAATCCCAAGCTTGCAAAGCCTCCATTTGGTCAAAAGCTTTTTGATAAACTTCAGTATCTTCAGGGTTATTTAATGCTTTTTCATAACGGTTAATCACTTGTAAAGTCTCGTTATCAGCAGCAAAAATACTTTCTTCAACTGTTAGCTGAGGATCTAAATTTGGTTCTTGAGGTAAGTAACCTACTTTAACATCATTTCTTTTAACAACCTGACCAGCATCGGGTTGATCAGCTCCTGCTATAATTTCTAAAAGGGAGGTTTTACCAGTTCCATTTTTAGCAATTAAAGCCATTTTCTGACCTTGATTAATTCCAAAAGATAAATTCTCAAACAAAACCAATGTTCCGTATGATTTATCAATATTTTCTACTGAAAGTAAAGCAGCACTTGTTTCCACAGCTCGATTTATTTTTGCACGAAAATACTTTAATTTAACCGAATACAGCACTTTTATGACTTCAGTTCAAATGAGATAAAGAAATTTTTTATAAAAATTAAAAGAATCAAATTGTCATTTTATTTATTCATCGTAATATTGCAATATATAATTTAATGATGGGAATTACCAAGAAAGATTTATTTACAAAACATCAAAATGAGTTTGCGCAAATTGCCAAAGTTTTTGGACATCCAGCGCGTTTGGCAATTATTGAATATTTATTAGAAACCAAAACTTGTATTTGTGGCGATTTGGTTGAAGAACTTGGCCTAGCACAAGCAACAATCAGTCAACATTTACGCGAGTTAAAAAAAACTGGCATTATACAAGGCACAATTGAAGGCACATCGGTTTGCTATTGCATCGAACCAAAAAAATGGGAAGAAACCAAGAATTTATTTATCGCCTTATTTGATAAATATCCTTCAACTGCAGAGAAAAATTGCTGTTAAAAACAAAAATATAGAAAGATGACATTATCAGAAGTTAAACAGAATTTAGAAAAAATAGATCAACTTATTTTTAAACGTCCTGACGGGAAAATTGTTCCTGAACATTTTCATGTCACTGAAATAGGAGAAATCAATAGAAAATTTATCGATTGTGGTGGCACTTTAAGAGATGAAAAACATGTGAATTTCCAATTATGGAGCGCTGAGGATGTTGAGCATCGCTTGCAACCCAAAAAACTGAGAAACATTATCAAGCTTGCCAAACGCCAATTGAGCATCGATGATACTTTAGAAGTCAAGGTTGAGTACCAAGGTGACACGATTGGAATCTACAGTCTTGAGTTTGATGGAGAATTTTTTCATTTAAAATCAACTTTAACTGACTGTTTAGCAAAAGACAAATGCGGCATTCCTGAACTTCAACCTGAAAATGCATGTGATCCAAATTCTGGTTGCTGCTAAATTTATTTTATGGGAAAGTTTGAAAAATATTTAAGCCTTTGGGTTTTAGCTTGCATTGCGATTGGGATTTTTTTAGGCTATTTAGCAGGTGATTCTATTGCCTTTTTGAGTGATCTAGAAGTTGCAAAGGTTAATTTGCCTGTTGCGATTTTGGTTTGGATGATGATTTACCCAATGATGGTTCAAATTGATTTTTCCTCACTTAAAAATGTGACCAAAAATGCAAAAGGTATAGGCTTAACCTTGGTTGTGAATTGGCTGATTAAGCCTTTTAGCATGGCTTTCTTTGCATGGTTATTTTTAGATCAAATCTTTCAAGCTTTTCTCTCGCCAACTGAAGCTTCTGAATACATTGCAGGAGCCATTATACTTGGAGCTGCGCCATGTACCGCAATGGTTTTTGTGTGGTCGTATTTAACCAAAGGTGACGCCAATTATACTTTAGTTCAAGTTTCGCTCAACGACTTAATTTTAGTGGTGGCTTTTATACCAATTGTTAAGTTTTTGCTTGGTGTTACTGATGTAGAAATTCCTTATGATACTTTGTTGTACTCGGTCTTTATTTTTGTAGTTATTCCGCTTTTATCTGGTTATTTATCAAATAAATTATTGATTCAGAAATATGGAAAAGAATGGTTTGAGAAAAGGTTTTTACCAAAGCTAAAACCAGTTTCAATTCTGGCACTTCTCACAACATTAATTTTACTTTTTGCTTTTCAAGGAGAAAGAATTATCGCAAAACCATTCCATATTTTACTGATTGCAGTTCCGCTGACGCTTCAGACTTATTTTATCTTTTTCTTGGCTTGGTTTGCAGGTCGCTTTATGAAGTTAAAACATCAGATTTGTGCACCCTCTGCTTTAATTGGTGCGAGCAACTTTTTTGAACTTGCTGTAGCTGTGGCTATTTCATTATTTGGGCTTAATTCGGGCGCTTCTTTAGCCACGGTTGTCGGCATCTTAATTGAAGTTCCGGTGATGCTATCGCTAGTATGGTTAGCCAACAAATGGCGTTATTAATCACAACTTAATATCGTATTGTTTTAATTTATTGTAAAGCGTTGATCTATCGATATCCAGTGCTTTGGCAACTTTAGATTTGTTGTAGCGTTGTTTTTCTAGCTCTTCTAAAATCAGCTGTTTCTCTTGATGCTCCTTTGCATCTTTGAGGTTGACTTTTGGCTGTTCTTTTTCCAAAATAGCTTGTGGTAGATGCGCTTCAAGAATTTCACCATCTTGTGCTAAAAGAACTGCACGCTTCATTAAGTTTTTGAGTTCACGTAAATTTCCTGGCCAATCGTAATAAGACAATCTTTCTATGAGTTTAATAGAAATTCGAGGAATAGCTTTGTTTAATTCTTGACTTGCAATTTTGATAAAGAACTTAACAAATTCTTCGAAATCTTCAGGTCGATTTCTCAAAGATGGTGTTGTGAGTTCAAATTCATTAAGGCGGTGATATAAATCTAATCGAAAAATATTATCATCTATCGCGGATTGAAGCATTTCGTTGGTTGCTGCAATAACACGCACATCAATCTTGATGTCTTTAGTATCACCAACTCGTCTGATGCTTTGTTCTTGTAAAACTCTTAAAAGTTTCACTTGTGTTTCGTAGGCTAAGTTTCCGATTTCATCTAGAAACAAAGTTCCTCCATTTGCATATTCAAACTGACCAACTTTATCATGCGTTGCGCCTGTAAAAGCACCCTTCACATGACCAAACAATTCACTTGAAGCGATATTTTCTGGTAAAGCACCACAATCGACGGCAACAAACTTTTTATTGGCGCGCTCAGAATGATCGTGAATATATTGTGCAACATATTCTTTACCAGTTCCGCTTTCACCCGTAATAAGAACAGACATTGTTGTTGGCGCGACTTGTTTTGCAAATTGCCATAATTGAATCGCTTTCGCATTGACACCTTTAATCAAAGAAGTTTCATCAGCTGATTGCTGCGTCTGCTCTTTTTCTTTCTGTGTGTTTTCTTTTTTAAAATTTGATTGCGACTCTTTTTCTTTATTCTCCAAAGCTTTTTGAATCACAATTTTAAATTCGTCAGGGATAATCGGTTTCGAAATAAACTCAAAAGCGCCAAGTTTAATAGACTTTACAGCCGTACGAATGTCTGAGTAGTTTGTGATAAGAATAACAGGAACTTCAGGATGGTTTTTTTTAAGATTTTCAATAACGGTTAACCCATCAGAGTTTGGTAATTTATAATCAGTGATCACGAGATCAAAAGTTGTTTGATCAATTAATTTCAATGCCGATTCAGCATTGGTTTCTGTTGAAACTTCATAATTAAAACGCTTTAAGTAGTTGCTTAATGTTTTGATAAAAAAAGCATCATCATCAATGAGGAGAATATGTTTCACAAACAGGATTTTAGACAAATTTAAACAAAGTGATGAATTAAGACACACAAAACTTCGTTAACAAAAAAAGGGACTGTCACAAGTGACAGCCCCTAGGGAACCAAAACTAAATTAAGCTTATTGTTTTTCGCCTTTAGCGTTATAAGTTACTTCTGCTTGTTGATCTTCAACTTCAAGAATAAACTTATACTCTATCTGAGCTTCGCCTGTTGTAATTTCATGGATTTCAACAATGCTTTCCTCAGTATAACCGTCAGCCTTGAAGGCATCTTGTACAATTTGCGGAACTTCGTTTAACTCAATAACTCTTTGATTTTGGATAAAGTTTTCATAAGAGTTGGTCGGCACTTCTGTTGCAGTGTTTGCATGGCTAATTCCGATAGTAATGGCTGCAAAAAATGCAGTAAGGACTAATTTTTTCATAATAATAGGATTTATAGGTTAAATAGGTTGTTGTGGTTTCTTTTGTTGTGCGCTGAAATCAATCAGCTTTTTTAATCTTTCGTCAAGGCATCATAAGACTTCTCAACTTCTTTTCCTTCAATTTCTAAAAGGAACTTGTACTCTGTTAAACCTCTACCTGTTTTTACGGCAGTGATTTCTTTGATTTGATCCTCCTTCAAGCCATCAGCTTTAAAAGCATCTTTGACATTTTGAGGAACATCTTTAAATTCTACTTTTTTCTCATTTTGAAAAGTCGATTCAATTGTAACATCAACTGGTTGAGTTAATGTATTTGCATTGGCGACTCCTATTGTTGCGGCTGCAAAAACTGCAGTTAAAATGATCTTTTTCATAATTAATAATTTTTAATGTGTGTTGTGAGTAAGTTGTTGAAAATGAGCTATACTAACAGCTCATTAACATTACTTTGTTTGAGCTTTGTAAGAAATCTCTGATTTCTGTCCGTCAACTTCTAATAAAAATTTGTACTCCGTTAAGCCTTCGCCAGAATCAATTTCCCAAACCTTGAGAACGTCTTCTTCTTTGTACCCATCTTGCATAAAAGCATTTTGGACGGCTTCTGGAACTTCGCTAAACTTAATTTCTTTCTCGTTTTGAAGTGTTGCTTCTTGAGTCGTTTCAGCGTGATCTACAATAGTATTCGCTTGAGACAAGCCGATCGAAGCGGCTGCTAAAACAGCAGTAAAAACTAACTTTTTCATAACAATTTTTTTAATGTGTGTTGTGTATTTCTGATGCTAAATTCTTTAGCATTTTTTTATTCCTTGAGTTTAGCCTTATAAGAGATTTCGGTTTCTTGACCTTCTTCTTTGACTAAAAACTTAAACTCTGTAAATCTTTTATCAATTTTAGTTTTGACAATTTTCAAAACATCTTTCTCTTCATGTCCGTCAGCTTTAAAAGCATCCCGAACCGCAGCTGGTAAATCTTTAAATTGAATATTTTTTTCATAATTCACTTCTGTTTGAATTTCTAAAACTTCAAATTGACTTTGACTAACTGTCGCTTTCATTCCTATTGTAGCTGCTGCAAATGCAACTGTAAAAATCATCTTTTTCATAGCAATCATTTTAATTTGATTATTGTTTCAAATTCATTTAGCTAATATTCAATATTGAGACCAGAATAAAATAAATGATTAAATAGCTGAAAATCAGAATTTTAAAATAATGAAGTTTTAAATAGATTTAAAAATCTGTAGAAATGATTCTACACTTTGTAGAAAAACAAAACGTAAATCAACACTTTTTAACTTCATATTTTTTGTGAAAAAGCAGCATTTAGGCAAAAGAATTCCTCTATTTTTAAAAAAAGTAAATTTGGTACATCTTGTGCCTTTAAAAGTCTCTATAAATAAAAGCGATGTTTAAGCTAAAAGGTAAAATGCTTTGGATTTTCACACTGATTCTTATCGGCTTGATGGGATTAAGTGTTTATTTCTATCAAAGTTTGGGAAGTATCAATAAAGATGTTGAAAGTGCTTTGGCACCAGATAAAAACTCAGCTCACATCAAGCAAATTATGCTTGACCTCAACAAATTCAACAGTCTGTATCTTGTCAGAGAAAATAATTCAAACAAGCAAATGTCAGACAGTTTGATTGATAAAATTACGTCAAGAATTGATTCGATTCAGCTTAATTTAAACAGTCAAAAACACAAAATTGACAAGCTTGACACCATCCCTTTTCTGCTGGAACAAATTAGAGATGATTATGCAGCTTTAGAAAAAAACAGTGATCTTCAACAAGAAAAGCTCTATAAAGAATTTAAAGTTTTTTTAGAAGATGAATTGCTCACGCAAGCCACACAATCATCAGATTCTGTGATGATTGTAAAGCATATTAACTCAGAAATTTATGAGCGCTCACTAGAAGGCATTGACTCAACAGAAGTAAGCGAAGAGGATTCTCGTAACTTTTTTCAAAGATTATTTGGCGGTGAGAAACCAAAACCCAAGAAAAAAGACATCAAAGTGATGGATACATTGATCAACCAAAAAATTGACACCTTAGCCTCAAAAAGCTCGGATAGTCTACTTTTTGATATCGAACCATCCATGCAGATGTTCCAAACGAGACGCATGAGACTTTTGCGACAGCTTAATCAAAGAGAGCGTGATATATTCAAAAGTAATATGGAGATTTATAATGATGTTGAGAAAATATTGAACGATATCATTTTTACTGAATACCAAAATCAACAAAACTCAATTGTTAAGCTTCAGGAAAATGCTCAGAAGAAACTTTACATTATCGCTTTTATTGTTGGCTTGCTTATTCTGATTATTCTCATCAGCATGCTGATTATATTTAAGGATATTAACAAGAATATTTTTTACCAAAAGAAACTAAAAGAAAACGAAGCTAAAGCAAGAAGAGAAGCTGAAGAAGAACAGAAATTTCTCTCAACAATGAGTCACGAATTAAGAACGCCGCTGACTTCAATTATTGGTTATATCGATCTTTTGGATCACGATAATGAAAATGTTTTGGCTTTAAAATCTGCTTCAGATTATCTTTATGAAATGACAAACGAAATACTGGATATCGCTAAAATCAAAGCCGGAATTATCGATGTCAATAAAAAACCCGTCAACTTCACAAAAGGGCTTGATGCGATTGTGCAAAGCTTCTCGAGACCTATAAAAACAAAAGGTTTAGCTTTTGAATATAAAATACCAGAAGAGAATATTTATGTTGAAACTGATCTTCAATTATTACAACATATTCTTTATAATTTATTGCATAACGCAATGAAGTTTACTGAAAAAGGAAAAATCAGTTTTCATGCTTTTGCAGATGTTGATAATCCTGATTATTTTATTCTTGAAATTAAAGATACTGGTGTTGGCATGACTGATGTTGAGATTGACAGCATTTTTAAAGATTACCAACAAGCAGGAACTCATAAAAACAAATTGAAAGGAACTGGTTTAGGTTTAGGCATTGTCAAAAAAATTGTCCAAAATCTGGAAGGCAAAATGTACATTAAAAGTGACATTGATAAAGGCACATATTTCAGATTAGAGTTTCATTTAAAACGTTTAGAAAATATTAAAGAAGAACAAACGAATGCGTTACAACCTAACAAGAGTTTACTTCAAAACAAACATATTTGTCTTGTTGAAGATGATGAGTTGATTCTAAAATTATTGACAAAAGTGCTGAATTCTTACGGGGCCAAAATCACTTCGTTCTCAAATCCGCAAGAAGCATTGAACGCATTAGAAAATATTGATCATATCGACTTATTTATTTTTGATTATAAAATGCCAGAAATGACAGGCTACGAACTTTTACAGAAGTTAAAGGCAAAATACCCTGATTTACCTCCTGCCATTATTTCGACAGCAAACACAATGCTGAGCGATGATGAAAAATCTCATATTTCAGCTTTTGATGATAAGATTTTTAAACCTCTTAAAACCAAAAAACTTATTGACACCGTTTGTGATTTACTGAATATTAAGCAAACTCATCAAACGCAAACCGAGAAGAATTCCGTTGAAATTTCTGAGAGAGAATACAGTTTAGAAACTTTAAAAGCCTATGCTGGTGATGAAATGTCAGCACTTATAGAACTCACAGAATCGTTGATTGATGAAAACGAAACTGACCTCAACAAACTCAAAAAAGGAATTACTGAAAAGGATTCTGAAATTTGCCGTGACGCTATTCATCGATTAACTTCTAGATTTGGACAAGTTGAAGTCAAAGAAGAAGTTGACATGGAGTTGATCAGAATAAAATTATATGATGTTGAAGCTGACTTCCCTGAAGAAGAATTAGAGTCACTTTATCATTTTTGGAAAAGCATCAACCAACAGATTCAAAAAGATTTAGGATTGATGTCTTCATAAAAAAACGCTTTTATCGCACCTGATAAAAGCGTTTTTTAAATTTATATTTTCTCTAAAAGTTTCTTGAGACTCTGAAATGAACTCAAAATGACATTTTTCTTATTAATCATTTAATTTCAGGACAGCCATAAATGCTTCTTGTGGAATTTCAACATTACCAACAGCACGCATTTTCTTCTTACCTTTTTTCTGTTTTTCTAAAAGTTTTCTTTTACGAGAAATATCACCACCATAACATTTTGCAGTTACATCTTTACGTAAAGCTTTCACAGTTTCTCTCGAAATAATTTTAGCACCAATTGCAGCCTGAATCGGGATATCAAATTGTTGACGCGGAATTAATTCTTTCAATTTAATACACATTTTCTTACCGATATCATAAGCATTATCGGCGTGAAGTAAAGCTGATAAAGCATCAACTTTGTTTCCATTAAGCAGAACATCAACCTTGACAAGTTTAGAAGTTCGCATCCCGATTGGCGAATAATCAAAAGAAGCATAACCTTTTGAAACTGTTTTTAAACGATCATAAAAATCGAAAACAATTTCTGCCAAAGGCATATCAAAACTCAGCTCAACACGATCTTCAGTCAGGTAAATTTGATTTGTAATTTCTCCTCTTTTTTCAATACAAAGCGACATCACAGGACCAACATAATCAGCTTTTGTAATGATACTTGCTTTGATATATGGCTCTTCAACACGATCTATAACAGAAGGATCTGGCAAATCTGAAGGGTTACTGACAGGCAATGCTTCATTAGGATCTTTCAGCGTGTAGGCTAAATAAGAAACGTTAGGCACGGTTGTGATTACCGTCATATCAAACTCACGCTCTAATCTTTCCTGAATAATTTCAAGGTGAAGCATACCTAAGAAACCGCAACGGAAACCAAAACCAAGAGCGGCAGAACTTTCTGGTTGGAATACCAAAGAGGCATCATTCAACTGAAGTTTTTCCATAGAAGCTCTCAGTTCCTCATAATCTTCGGTATCAACAGGATAAATTCCTGCAAAAACCATAGGCTTGACATCTTCAAATCCTGAAACAGCATTTTGTGTTGGCGTTTCGGCATCAGTAATGGTATCACCCACTTTAACTTCGCGCGCTTCCTTAATTCCTGTGATAACGTAGCCAACATCACCAGCATGTATTTCTTTTTTTGGAATTTGAACTAATTTCAAAGTTCCGATTTCGTCAGCAGAATATTGATTATCTGTTGCGACAAATTTAATTTTTTGATTCTTTTTAATCGACCCATCGAAAACTCTAAAGTAAGTTTCAACACCACGAAATGGGTTGTAAACAGAGTCGAAAATCAAAGCTCTCAACGGCGCATCAGGATCGCCTTTTGGTGAAGGAACACGTTTAACGATCGCTTCAAGAATTTCTTGAATACCCAAACCCGTTTTTGCACTAGCAGGAATCACATCTTCACGATCACAGCCTAAAAGCTCAACAATATCATCTGTCACTTCCTCAGGATTTGCACTTGGCAAATCAACTTTATTAAGAACAGGAATGATTTCTAAATCGTTTTCTAAAGCTAAGTAAAGGTTTGAAATGGTTTGTGCCTGAATACTTTGCGCTGCATCAACAATCAATAAAGCGCCTTCACAAGCTGCGATAGATCGCGATACTTCATAAGAGAAATCCACGTGACCAGGCGTGTCAATAAGGTTGAACACATATTCTTGCCCTTCATGATGATGAACCATTTGAACAGCGTGACTTTTAATGGTAATGCCTCGTTCTCGTTCCAGATCCATGCTGTCGAGTAATTGTGATTGTTTTTCACGTTCAGTCACACTTTCGGTTGCATCAAGCAAACGGTCGGCAAGTGTACTTTTCCCGTGATCAATATGCGCAATTATGCAAAAATTTCGGATATGTTTCATTCTCTTTTTCTCGTGTTTAAGAGTTGCAAATATAGGTTTTTAAGACAGAAAGTATAAGCTTTAATTGTTTTGATTATCATCTGTCTAGCAATCGATTAAAATTATCATATTTTTAGAGTATATGAATGTAAATTTTAAAAAATCATTTTATTTGCATAATTTTAATAATTATTTATAATTCCAAAATAAACATCTCAAAATGAATTTAATTGGTCCTTTTACTATTTTATCTATTGGAATCATTTACTTTGCTGCTTTAGTGACTTCTCTTTATTTCGTATTCAAGTCAGAAAAAGGTTTTATGGCTTTCTTATGGACGCTATTTATCATTTTTGTGCCATTTATTGGTAGTTTGGTTTACATCTTTAAATATTTTGTGCAGAAAAACAAAAAACGCTTGGCTTAAATAATTATTTGATTTACACTATCATTTATTTTTTAGTAAAAACGTATTTTTGCTTTCAAACTAATCATTTTAAGTTTTTGATATTTTTTATAGAGTGAAGTTTTCAAACACATACAAAACACTTGCTACAACACTATCATTTTTAATGTTGTTTTCCACTTTATCATTAACGATAGAAAAACATTTCTGTAATGATGTTTTAATTGATATTGCTGTTTTTTCTGATAGTGAAAATTGTGGAAGCGATGTGTATAAGCAAAACAAAGCAACGAAAACAGATTGTTGTAAAGATGAAATTGATATTATTGAAGGGCTTTCAGAAATAACAATCAACCCAAACGATGATTTAGATTTTGTTCAACAACAAGTTTTAATTGCCTACATCTATTCTTACATTCATCTTTTTGAGGATTTTCAAGATGAATTAATTCCTCATCAATACTATTCTCCTCCTATTCTCATTGAAGACATCCATGTTTTGAATGAGACTTATCTTATTTGATTTTGATATAACTTTTATGGTTTTACACATCATTTTTAGCAAAACAAAAGTGATGTTACAGTCTTTATGAAGTTTTCTTAAAAAACTTTATAAGTGCTGATGTTCACAAATCATATTTAGCAGAAAAATTGAAAATCGAAAATACTTATACAAAAAAATCTTATGACAATATATGTCATTTAAAGTTTACTCTATGAGATTATCATTATTTATATTATTATTTAGCCCAACCTTCTTGTTTTCACAAGACCAATTAAAAGGTGTTGTTTTGGAGGCGACTACAGGAAAAGAAATGCCATTGCCAGGCGCAAATGTTTATTGGGCAGAATCGACCGTAGGCGCCATTACTGCTGAAGATGGCACATTTTCTCTTCCTTATAAATTTTCTTATAACGAATTGGTTATAAGTTATATGGGATTTAAAACCGATACTTTAATTGTCAATAAAAACAGAGAAATCAAACATGTTTTGCAAGCCAGTAGTGAATTAGATGCTGTCAAAATCACATCTCGCAAGCAAGCGACACAAAAGTCATATTTAAAAGCAGCAAATACTTTTACAGTTTCAAGTGATGAGCTCTTAAAAGCCGCTTGCTGTAATTTAGCTGAAAGCTTTGAAACCAATCCATCGATTGACGTCAACTTTGCCGATGCCGTTTCTGGAACTCGACAGATTAAAATGCTTGGACTAAATTCTCCATATATTTTAGTAACTACTGAAAATATTCCCTCAATTCGTGGCGCTTCACAAGCTTACGGACTCAGTTTTATTCCAGGAACATGGGTTGAAAGTATCCAGATTACAAAAGGCACAGGAAGTGTGGTTAATGGTTTTGAAAGCATCGCTGGACAAATTAACGCCGAACTTGTCAAGCCAACCACAGATGATAAATTATTTGTCAATCTTTATGGCGCAACCAATGAACGCTTTGAGCTCAACACGCATTTTAATACAAAAGTGTCAGAGAAATTGAGCACAGGTGTTTACTTACATGGCAATACGCACCAAACAAAGCATGATGTCAATGACGACGGCTTTTTAGATATGCCGCTTTACAATCAAATAAATGTCATGAATCGCTGGCAATACACAAATCCTGAAAAAGGAATTGTCAGCTTTTTGAATTTAAGATATCTCAATGATGAGAAGCAAGCCGGACAAGTTAATTTTGATCCAGATATAGATAAAGGAACAACCAATTATTGGGGAAGTGAAATCAACACCGAACGTTTTGATGTGACATCAAAATTTGGTTATGTCAACCCAGAAATTCCCTATCGAAGTTTAGGTTTTCAAATGGCTTTTAGTCATCATAAACAAGATTCTTATTTTGGTTTAAATCTTTATGATATTGAGCATAACAGCTTTTATTCAAACCTTGTTTACAACACAATCATCTCAGATTCGCGACATAAAATAAAAACAGGATTGAGTTTCACTTACGATCATTATGATGAATTGGTAAACACTAATGATTACGCACGTACAGAAAATTCTGTCGGTGGTTTTTTTGAATATGCTTATGATAATTTAGACAAACTCACACTAACAGCTGGCGTGCGTGTCGATCAGCATAACAAACTTGGCTTTTTTGTGACTCCTCGTTTACATGTGCGATATGCGCCGTGGGCAAAATCAGCCTTAAGAGCTTCAATAGGACGAGGTAAACGAAGCGCAAATATCTTTGCAGAAAATCAAAATATGTTTGCAAGTTCTAGGCAGATTAATATTCTGAATTCAGGTGGTGAAGTTTATGGATTAGATCCTGAAATTGCATGGAATTACGGCATTAGTTATTTACAAGGTTTTAATTTATTTGAAAGAAAAGCAGATGTTACATTTGATTTTTACCGAACAGATTTTCAAAATCAAGTTATTGTAGATTGGGAAAATCCTTATGAAGTTAATTTTTATAATCTTGAAGGTGATAGCTATGCAAACAGTTTCCAGTTTGAGTTTAATCACAATACATTCAAGAATTTTGATGTGAGACTAGCTTATAAATTTTATGATATCCAAACAGATTATCAATCAGGAAAATTAGAAAAACCTTTAATCCCTCAGCATCGTTTATTTGCAAATGCAGCATACGAAACTAATTTAAAAGAAAATGGCAGCCATTGGAAGTTTGATGCAACCTTCAACTGGTTAAGTTCACAACGTTTTCCAAATACAAACATGAGTCCGTCACAATATCAATTAAGAGAACGCACACCAAGAGTTGCCACATTAAATCTACAAGTGACAAAAGTCTTTTCACCAAAATTTGAAGTATATTTAGGAGGTGAAAATGTAACAAATGTCAGACAGGATCATCCTGTGATTAGCTCTGACAACCCGTTTGGATCAAATTTCGATAGTAACTTTGTTTATGGTCCAATCTTTGGAAGTTTGTATTATGCAGGATTGCGATTTAGAATTAATTAATCATATAAATAAGTTTCACTTAAATTATAAATAAATACTTTCTTGCTTCGGCAGGATTTAAAATTCAAAAAAATGAAAAAAATAATTTTAATTTTTACGCTAGTTTTAACAACAGCAGCTTTTGCCCAAAATAAAAATGCAAAAGCAAGTATTGAAGTTGATGGTGTTTGTGGCATGTGTAAAGAACGTATTGAAAAAGCAGCGGTGAGAACCAAAGGTGTCAAATCCGCAGTTTGGAATGTTAACACGCATGAATTAAACCTCATCTTTAACGAGGGCAAAACAGATTTGAAAACGATCTCTAAAAAAGTTGCCTCTGTGGGTCATGATACAAAAGAGATCAAAGCAACTAACGAGCAATACAATGCGATTCATTCATGCTGTAAATATCGTGATGAAGAGGTTGTCAATGATCACAAAAAGAAAGATGAGCAGGAATAAAATTTAGTTTTTAGAAGCAGGTTGTTCCGAAACAAAACTGTTTCCCTCAAAATATGTAGAATAAATCTCAGGTTATTTATAATCTGAGGTTTTTTTTATGCACTAAAGACCAATTATACCTGTCAAGTCAATCGCAAAACAATTCTCTTCAAGCTCTCTTAAAAACTTTAAAAATATGTGTTCTTTATTTATTAATTTTGCAGACATAATTTTAAAAAGACGACTTTGACAAAAATAGGCGATATTGATGTAGGTGAATTTCCATTGCTACTCGCACCGATGGAAGATGTGAGCGATCCGCCATTTAGAGCTTTGTGTAAAGAAAACGGCGCTGATGTTGTTTACACAGAGTTTATTTCTTCAGAAGGTTTGATTCGTGATGCGGCGAAAAGCACCATGAAGCTTGATATTTATGAAAAAGAAAGACCGGTTGGCATTCAGATTTTTGGTGCCAATTTGGAATCAATGCTGCAATCTGTTGAAATTGTTGAAAAAACTAAACCTGATATTATTGATATCAACTTTGGTTGTCCTGTTAAAAAAGTCGTTTCAAAAGGTGCTGGCGCTGGCATCCTGAAAGATGTTGATTTGATGGTCAAACTCACCGAAGCCATGGTAAAACACACAGATTTACCGATTACTGTCAAAACGCGTTTAGGCTGGGATCACGATTCTATTAAAATTTTAGAAGTTGCTGAACGCCTGCAAGATGTGGGTTGCAAAGCCATTTCAATTCACGGTCGTACACGTGCGCAAATGTATAAAGGTGATGCCGACTGGAAACCTATTGCAGCCGTCAAAAATAATCCGCGAATGCATATTCCTGTTTTTGGCAATGGTGATGTCAACACACCTGAGCGCGCCAAAGAAATGCGTGATGATTACGGCTTAGATGGTGCGATGATTGGCAGAGCGAGTATTGGTTATCCTTGGTTTTTTAGAGAAGTGAAACATTATCTAGAAACTGGTGAAAAAATTGCTCCTGCCACTTTTCAAGAACGCATCGATACAGCACGACGTCATTTACAAATGGCAATTGATTGGAAAGGTGAAAAGCTTGGAGTTTTTGAAACGCGCCGACACTACACCACTTACTTTAAAGGCATTCCGCATTTTAAAGAATATCGCATGAAGATGGTGACTTCAGACGAATCTAAAGATGTTTTTAAAACCTTTGATGAAGTTGAAGAGAAATTTGGAGATTTTAATTTTTCAGAAGCTCAAGGCTGAGATTAAAACTAAAATTTCTAAAGTAATTTTTTGACTCTAGCAGCTGCAATTCGAGATGCTAAAGCACCGAGAACAGTGATGGTGATGATAACGAGAACAAAGTTTTGCCATTCTATTTTAACAGGATAAGGCAAGCGCTCAGTGAACATGATGAAGCTGAATTTAAGCTGCAACAGCACAAGAATAAAGCCTAGAATGAGTCCGATAAATCCGCCCAAAATACTCATTAAGCTACCTTGAAAAAAGAAAATTGAAACGATCTGTTTTTTTGTTGCGCCAATATTTTTGAGCAATTTTAAATCGTGACGTTTATCAAGAATTGCCATTGTAATAGAGCCTATCACATTAAACAATGCGATGATGAGGACCAATGTAAATATAAGATAAACCGCCAAGTTTTCAGTATTCAGCATTTTGTACAAACTATCGTTTAGCGCAATTCTGTCTTTAACGATAATATCTTCTTTAATAATTTCATTTAAAGAAGTTGTGATGGCTTCAATATCTGCTTTTTCATCGAGTTTCAGTTCAATCGCACTGATGTGATGATCTTTAAAAGTGAGTAATTCGCGTGCAATATTTATATCACCAATCACATAATTTTGGTCGAGTTCTTCATTCACACTAAACACACCAACGACGCTTGTGCTGGCTTTTTCAAAAGCATTTGAAATATCCAAAATTTGACCTTTTCCTGGTTTTGGCACATAAATATTAAGTAAGCCAGAATAATCTCTGATGCCAACAGACAGATCTCTTTGCAAGCGCGAGCCCATCACAACTTGGTACAAACCTTCACCGTACCATTCTCCATAAACCAATTGTTTATTGAGTTGATTTGTTTTTAAAAAATTAGAATCAACAGCTTTAAAAATGGCTGGCGAACTTTTGTCTTTAAATTGTAAAAGAACTTTTTCCTCAATGACTTGTGAAGCTTTTTTTACGTCAGAAATTTCAAGAATTTCATAAAATTGCTGATCATTTAAAGTGATTTTTTTACCTTCGGCTGGCAAAACTTTCAAATCAGGATCATAGGCATTGGTAAACGAAAGGCTAAAATCTTTTAATCCTGAAAAAACAGATAACACCACAAAAAGCGCGAATGTTGCAGCAATAACACCTAATGCAGCGATGATGCTGATGATGTTAATGGCATTGTTATCACTTTTTGAAAACAAATAACGCTTTGCGATGTAGAGCGAAAATCTCACCTTTTCTTACGCTTGTCTAAAATATCTGGATCCTTAATTGGGTTATCTTTTCCTTTAAAAGCATTTTCAAGATCATTGATGTACTCAATAGAATCATCGTGATACAAAAGTAAGTCTGGCATACGACGCAATTGATGTCTCGTTCGCTGTGCAATTTCATGTTTGATCTTTGCTCTGTATTGATCGATGTCATTCAAAATTTCGTGTGCTTTTTCACTCGGAAAAACACTTAAATAAGCTTTTGCTTGCAATAAATCTGGCGTCACTCTTACTTTAGTTACTGAAATAATGATGTTATTAACTCCTGCATTTTTAAGCGTCAGGCGAATAACATCAGCTAAATCTTCCTGAATCAGGCCTGCTATTTTTTTCTGTCTATTTGTCTCTTCCATAATGCAAAGGTAATCAGAAGTATTTATACTTTTGTCATATCCAAAAAACGATTTCTTATGAAAAAAATTGAACACATTGGGATTGCAGTTAAAAACCTAGAAGAAGCGGCACGAACTTATGAAGTATTGATGCAAGAAAAACCTTACAAAGAAGAAGCTGTTGAAAGTGAAGGGGTTTCGACTTTGTTTTTTAAATCTGGTGAAAGCAAAATAGAATTGCTAGCTGCCACTTCTGAAGATAGTCCGATTGCAAAATATATCGCTAAAAAAGGAGAAGGCATTCATCACATCGCTTTTGCTGTTGATGATATTTATGCTGAAATAAAACGCCTTGAAAAAGAAGGTTACCAACTGATTAATAAAGAGCCCAAAAATGGCGCTGACAATAAGTTGATTGCATTTTTACATCCAAAATCTAATCACGGTGTTTTAGTTGAATTATGCCAAGAGCGTGAATAAATAACTTTAAGTTGAAAATTATTTTTGGTTTGTAATCAAGTATTGTTTATTTTTGCAATCCTTAAAAGCCAGCTTTACAGCGACTTGGTCCTATAACTCAGCTGGTTAGAGTATTTGACTCATAATCAAAAAGTCCCTGGTTCGAGCCCAGGTGGGACCACAAAAACCCTTGAAATCATTGATTTCAAGGGTTTTGCTTTTATGATCTATTTTCAAGTAAGTTAAAGAATAACTTTTTGGTTTTTTCTATAATTCATCGAGTATATATTTAAACAGTTTTAGAAGTTTTTGATTAGGCGAGTTCCGATAAGAATACTTTCATTAAGAAACTCTCTCTAAAAAAATTCATAGGAAACTTTTTAGGTTTATCTTATTCTTTAATAGCTTTTTTTACAAATTCAGCTACTTTTTGTGTTTAATTGTAATTTTAAATGAAATAGCGGTTCAAGTCTCAACCTATACCGCTATTACGTTTATATATTGTTATGTCATGTTTTTTTATCATTATCCTTTATCACAATGACAATCATTTGGACCTATTGTTGTAACATTACAACAGGCATAATACCCTGAACCACAAGAAACGGAACAACCTGAAGAACCACCTCCAATACTACAACCCGTAGAGCCTTCACCTCCGGCATCACAATCTCCTTTATGTGTTAGAACAGCACTTGTTGATACCTCATTTATTAAATTGTCAACTGATAATTCATTAAAATTTGCATCTTCTTTATCAAACCATTTATGAATTAATATTTTAAAATTATCAATCCTTTGAATACTATTATTATTAGTCAAGATTTTTAAATCTGTATTAATAATTTCATTTACATTTCCTTCTACTCCAAGAAATAAATCATCATTTAATAATATTCCATTTTTTAAATAAGATAATTTTTCAATGTTTATATTAATATCAAAGGATTCATCCACTTCATCAAATAGGAACACATGTCTTGTTTCATCAGTTTCTGTATAAATTACAAACTGATTTCTTGTAGGCTTAACGATTTTAAATTTCCCTTTTAAAAAAATAGAATTTTGATAATTTGCTTTAATATTTTTAATTTCTTTATTTTCAATTTTTTTAGACAAAAAATTGTATTGATCTATTATTGTATTTTCATCAGCACTACAAGAAAAAAGCAATGCTAATACTAGTACTGGTAATAAATTTCTAATAATTACTTTCATAGGAATAAATTTTATTGATTAAATTTAATGTTTCGATTTTCAAATTAATGCTCATAACACTAAATAAATCTGTAATTTTTTTATGTCGTTTCAAAATCATTTCGACTTTGGGTGGTTAGCCCATTTTTAACCATTATATTTTTAAATTTTACATAACTAATATATATTCACTGATATAATTTTTTAAAAGTGCATAGACATTAAAAAATATTTATTTGAATTTATTAGTAATTATTTATAAAAATTAGAGGCGTTAAAAAGTAAAATTTCATTTTTTAAAAAACTGAAATAATATTAACACGACACATCTTGGCTTAATATTCACTAAAAAACAACTTAATTTAATATTTTTATTTAATTTACCAAAATAAATAGCCTAAAAAACTAATTAAAATGCAATTTTTGTAATTCTATAAACAAAAATTTATTTATGCAACAAGATCAACTCCTTGAACTTCTTCAAAAGAAAGATGAAAAATCTTTTGATCACTTATACGATATGTATGCCCAAAGTCTTTTTGGTGTGATACATGCCATTGTTAAAAACAAGGCGCAAGCTGAAGATGTTTTGCAGGAAGTGATGGTCAAAATCTGGCAAAAAATTGACACTTACGATGCTAGTAAAGGGCGATTTTACACCTGGATCGTTAATATTGCTCGCAATGCAGCCATTGATAAATACAGATCTAAAGCTTATAAAAAAGAAAGAGAAAACCTAAGTACAGATAATTTCGTAGATGTTATAGAAGGCTCTTACAATTTAGGAAAACTGACAAACGCGATTGGCATTAAAGCTTTTATAGAAAAACTAAAACCTAAGTGTATCAAGATAATTGATTTACTGTTTTATAAAGGTTTTACACACAAAGAGGCTGCAGAAAATTTAAGCATTCCTTTAGGCACTTTAAAAACAAGAAATAGAGCTTGTATCAATGAATTAAGAACTTTATTAGATATCAAATGAGCACACAAGAATATATAGATTCAGGAATTTTAGAGCTGTATGTTTATGGTTCTTTATCTGCTGAAGAAGAGAAAGAGGTGGATGACATGATGGCAAAACATCCTGAAGTTAAAAAGGAAGTTGAAGCCATTGAGGAAGCCATCATCAGGCTATCTAACAGCGCCTCGCCATATCTGCCCGCTGTCAATTATGAGCGAATTAAACAGAAATTATTTAAGAAAGAAACCAAAGTTAGGGAACTCCCAAAAACTTCAGCAATGACATACATCGGATGGGCTGCGGCTGTCCTTTTATTGATTGCTTCTGGCGTTCTTTATCAACAATACAACAGCACTCAAAATGAGATTCAGGTTGTCAATCAAGAAAATGAAAAGCTTGAAAAAGAAAACACATATTTAGAAGAAGTTCAAGATGATTATGCAACCATCATGACATTTTTAAGTGATGAAAACACTGAAGCTATCGCTTTGGACGGACAAGAGAATTTCGCTCAGGCTTATGCAAAAGCTTATTATAACAAAGACTCCAAAGAAGTGATGATTGACGCCAAAGGTTTACCAAAACCTCCAGAAGGCATGGTTTATCAAGTTTGGTCACTGAAATTAGACCCGTTAACGCCAACCAGTGTTGGGCTTTTAGAGGAGTTTACAGATAATGATTCCAAGTTATTCCGCGTTGCACAAGCGCCAACTGCTGAAGCTTTCGGTATTACTTTAGAACCAGCTGGCGGAAGTAAAACACCAACATTAGAAAAATTATATACCTTAGGTAAGGTTTAAAATAGCATTCCTCATTTTTTAAATAAGTTGACACAAAATCCCTACACATCACGTAGGGATTTTTATGTTTACATGAATTCGCTTCAAGTTTTATATAAAAAAATATAATTTTAATCATCTGAATATCAATTCATTAAAAATTAATTTTAAAAAAATTTCATTTTTTTAAAACCAGAACTTCTTTTCTCTCGTAAGTAAAGAACAAAGCAAAAATGTTTAATTAAAAAAATGAAATCATGAAAACTAGAATTTTAGCTTCTTTATTAATCACATTTATAACTTTCACAAGTTGTAGTGATGACGACGACGGAATGTTACCTCCAACAATGGGAGATAGCAAATCTTACGAATTAATGACAGTTTCCAATCCAGCAATCTCAGGAATGGTGACTTTCACAGAAAATGACAACAGCAGTATTACAGTTGACATCGATCTTGACGGACCGACATCAGGAATGCACCCAGCTCACATTCACATGAATACTGCTGCTGAGGGTGGAGACATTGCAATCAGCTTAGAGGCTGTTGATGGCACAACAGGAATGAGTTCGACAACATTTACAACAATGGATGACGGAACTTCAATTACTTATCAAGAACTCATCAATTTTGATGGTTATGTCAACGTTCATAAAAGTGCAGATGATTTAGGAACTTTAGTAGCGCAAGGTGACATCGGTCAAAATGAATTGACTGATAATTCTAAAACTTATGCATTAGGTAGTGTTGCCAATCCTAACATTATGGGGAACGCAATGTTTACTGAACGTGTTAACGGAACGACGCTGATTGAAATTATGTTAGATGGAACGCCAGCAAACGGAATGCATCCAGGACACATTCACATGAATACTGCTGCTGAAGGTGGTGATATTGCAGTGACTTTTACACCTGTCAATGGTGAAACTGGGATGAGTAAAACTCAAGTTGCTATGCTTAATGATGGAACGGCAATTACTTATGATGAATTGTTAGACTTTGACGGTTATATCAATATCCATAAAAGTGCAGATGATTTAGGAACTTTAGTAGCACAAGGTGATATCGGTCAAAATGAATTGACTGATAATTCTAAAACTTATGCATTAGGCAGTGTTGCCAATCCTAACATTATGGGGAACGCAATGTTTACTGAACGTGTTAACGGAACGACGCTGATTGAAATTATGTTAGATGGAACGCCAGCAAACGGAATGCACCCAGGACATATCCACATGAATACTGCTGCCGAAGGTGGTGATATTGCAGTGACTTTTAAACCTGTCAATGGTGAAACTGGGATGAGCGCAACTCAAGTTGCTATGCTTAATGATGGTACGGCAATTACTTATGATGAATTGTTAGAGTTTGACGGTTATATCAATATCCATAAAAGTGCAGATGATTTAGGGACTTTGGTAGCACAAGGTGACATCGGTCAAAATGAATTGACAGGTGAGTCTATGGCTTACACTTTAGGAACAGTCGATAATTCTGGTGTGAGCGGTGAAGCTGTTTTTCACGAAAGAATGAACGGTGAAGCTCTACTAGTCCTTGATGTGATGGGAACAATGTCTGGAAATATGCACCCATCTCATATTCACATGGGAGACATCAACAATCCTGGTGATATTGTTGTCGGTTTAAATCCTGTTAATGGAGAAACTGGTCTATCAATGACAAATATCGCGATGCAAGAAGATGGCAGCATGTTTGGCTACCAAGATGCTTTAGATTACAATGGATATATCAATGTCCATAAAAGTGCAAGTGAACTTAATGTTTTATTAGCGCAAGGAAATATTGGCTCTAATTAAGTTGTGATTGAGTTTTTTTGTTGAGAAAGCTGTCTTTAATTAGACAGCTTTTTTTATGTAAAATGAAATTGACAATCTTTAAACATGATAAAAACTATATATTTACATGATATTTTTGTAAATGAAAAAATCTTTAAAAATACGCTACACGAAAAAGCGATTAAGATCAAATCTTTTTTTAGGCCTTTTATGGTTAACTCTTGGCATATTAAGCATTGTATTTTCATCTCAAAAATTCATGATGTATAGCTATTCAGGTTTAGGCATTTTATATTTATGTGGCTATTTCTTTGAGAATTACTATCAATATATAAGCATTGAGAATGACATTCTCATATTACACAAATTGAAAAGCCAGAAAATTAAACTTCAAGACATTCAACAAATCAAAAACATAAAAGGCGATATCATTCTCGAATCTGAGTCTCATAAGCTCAAAATCAATCCTGATTTAATTGAAGAAGAATCTTTGAAAAAACTTAAATCTTTGTTTGAAGAAAATACAAAACCATCCATTTCTATCTAAAAATATGATGTTGTGTCGCTGTAAAATAATCTCTAAAAATCTGATTGAGTTGCTGATCTGTTCGGCTCGCTTTGACACCTAAATATGGATAAACTGAAGTGATAGCAGCTGTCATTTTTTTGACGGATACTGATGCTAAACGATGTATTTCAGCTTTATCTTCTTCTGTTATAGACTCAGCTTTTTCTATCTGATATTCGATCTGTGAAGCCAATTTAAATAATAAATTTTCAGTTTCATTCTCGATTTGTAATAGCAAATTTTCTTGCTTTTCAGTTAAAGATTCGTATCCTTCTTCTATGAAATGAGAAAGCATCCCTAAATAATTCACCCATAAAGTAAAGTCGGCAAAAACCCTAAATGGTATTTTAAAAACATCTTGTGATGTATAAAATTTATCATAGACAAAGCTATATTTTTCTTCCACCTCAACATCACAAACTTTAAATGAATGAGTTGCTGTAGCTTGCATTCCCATTGTAGACCAGTCTTTAATTAACTCAACTTTTTCACGAGGAATTACAAAAGACTTCATCATATCAGTGCCATCAGAATTTTTGACTTGCCTACCGTTTTCAAGAATTTTTGCACTTAATGTCATATGCGATAAATAAGGCGCGCCTGTGGCATAGCGCCAAGTTCCATTAATTCGATAAATATTGCCAAATTTTTCGGCAGTTCCGAAAATGCCACCACTTCCGCCAAAAGAAATTTGAGAGGGTTTATTTTTGAAAATATTTTCTGCTGCTTCGGGCTGAAGATTGCCCACAAAATAATTAGCCCCGCTACAAAGAGTTAATGTCCAGCCTAAGCTACCATCAATTTTTGCAAGATGTTTTAGTTTTTTGAGGCCTTCTGTTAAAGTCAACTCTAAGCCGCCATAAGATTGTGGCACCCAAATGTTCCATAAATTATTTTCTTCAATCCAAGTTATAATTTCTTTTGGAAAAATTTTGGCTCTTAAGCATAAGTCTCTAAGCTGTGATGTATTCATGTTCTTTTTTATTTCGCATAATTCGTCGCCAGTTCAAGTAACCCGATGTTCCTAAAATAAAAAGGAAAACACTTAAAGCGGCATAGATATAAAGTTCTTTATAAACCAATAAAGGAATTGAGATAATATTACTGATATTGAGGTATATCCAGTTTTCCAATTTGCGTTTTGCCATTAGCCACATCCCTGCCCATGCAAAAGCACTAACAATTGCATCCCATAATGGTACATCAGAATTTGTATAAAAAGCCAACCAATAATACATTAAGCCAAAGCATGCTAAAACAATACTAATGGCATAAAATTGCTCTTTTAAAGTGGTCACAGAAATTAGGCGTTGAGCCTTTTCTTTACCGTATTTCCAGTAGAAATAACCATAAACACTCATTATTAAATAATATATATTTAGTAATATATCACCATAAAGCTTGGAACGATAAAGCACAATTGTACTCAGTAAAATAGCTAGGATACCAAACAAATAATTGTTGATGTTATTTTGTCGAGATAAAATAACTTGCATCACGCCAAAACCAGTTCCTAAAGTTTGCATGATGTTAATCGGCGTCAGAATTTCTCCAAACATCAGTTTTTACAATTAGTATGGAGTGACGAAATCCTTCGCTTGTGAAGAGTGTAATTAAAAATTATACCTACGCTGGCATTATCCAGATCAGGTTTTGCTCTATCGCTTGGGTTTCATCTCAGCCTACATTTTATACAAGCACCCCATTATTTTCAGCAAAGATATCAGGATTTGTAAACTAGCCAAAGTAAAACCATGCTAACAAATCGCAATCCAAAAATATATTAAGTTTTATTTTAGATAACTGAGTTTGTTAATGCTTAATCATTTTGTAATTTTAACAAAAATTAAAATCCATTACAATGAAAAGAATATCACTTTATTTATTTGTTGCAGTTTTATCTGTGACAATGAGTTGCCAGAAAAACAACAAAACTAAAAGTTCAGAAAAACAAACGCAAACTGAACAAAAAGAAACAAAAGAAGAATCTTTAAAGCTAACACCTCAGAAAACAGAATTAACTTGGACTGCCTATAAAACAACAGATAAAACACCAGTAAACGGAACTTTTAAAACTTTAAAGTTTAAAGAACAAACTGGTAAAAACGTTGCTGAATTATTCAACAATCTTGAATTTTCAATACCAGTAAGCAGCTTATTTACAAATGATGACACAGGAACGAGAGATCCGAAGATTAAAGAATCTTTTTTCGGTGAGATGATTGATCCTGATGTGTTGACTGGAAAGATAATGGTTGATAACGAAGAATACAAAGTACAAATCAACATGAATGGTGAAACAAACACAATTCCTTTAAAAGTTGAGGTATCAGACTCAAACGAAGTCACAATGATAGGAACAATGGAATTAAAAGATTGGAAAGCTTTAGATGCCTTATCCTCTCTTAACGAAGCTTGTTTTGATTTGCACAAAGGCGGTGATGGCGTTAGTAAAACTTGGGAAGATGTAGCTCTTGAAGTTAAAGCTCAGCTTTAATAAATCAGTTTTTAAAAATATCACAAAGCTTCTGCTAAGGCAGAGGCTTTTTTTGCGCCAAATTTTTTAGTTCTATTCTTTGTACTTGATAAAATAAAAAAGAGCCAATTGCATACATCACAACATCCCAAACATCTGCTGTGTAGCGCTCAGAAATTGGTGACATTATCACTTCAAAATAAATAGCATACATAATAGTAAGACTTATCACATGCCATTTTGTCAAATAAAAATCTTCCACAAAAAACCTTATGATAAACAGAACAAGACCACATATAACTGGCATGCAAAGCAAATCCATAAAATAAAATTGAATGAATGCGGGAAATTCAACACCAAGATGATTTAAAACCAAATAGGAAAAACTTAGAACAACACTGAGCCACCAAAATATTATAGCCCGCTTCATCTTGTTAAATAAATAAAAGTGAAATTAACCAAGCAAAGAATGCCCCGATTGCCATCACGGCAATCCAAAGGTAGAATCCGATATTTGCGAAAATTCGCACAATTAAAAGCGGATGGTCTCTCAAGCTTTTTTCAGGAGGTTTCGACTTCTTTTCTTCTTCAATTTCTGACATTATTAACACACTAGAATCATTTGCAATAATAGCCTCTTTAAGCGTCATTTATTGATTATATCTGTTAAATATCCTCTAGAAGTGGTTGATATTAATTCTTAAATCATAAAAAAACCTTTGTAGTTTTTATGCAAATCCACAAAGGCCTGTAAGGTTTTCTTTTTCAAATATTTTAATCTGAAAAAAAATTAACTTTTCTCTATCCAATTAGTGATACTTTCATCCATTGGTGATGTTGCAGATGGCAACACACGGACAACTTTTCCGTTTTCATCTATCAAATACTTTTGAAAATTCCACTTAACTTCTGAATCTTGAAAATCATTCTTTTCTTTTTGAGTTAAAAACTGATAGACAGGATGCATATCTTTTCCTTTTACTGAAATTTTACTCATCATCGGAAATGTCACACCATAGTTAGCCTCACAAAAAGTGGCAATTTCTTCATCGCTACCTGGTTCTTGTTGTCCAAAATTGTTAGCAGGGAAACCGATAATCACAAAATCATCTTTTTGATATTTTTCATACAAAGCCTGTAAATCTTTATATTGAGGCGTAAATCCGCATTTACTTGCCGTATTCACAAGCATGATTTTTTTCCCTTTTAGATTTTCAAAATCAAATTTTTGCCCTGAAAGGTCTTCAACTGTAAATTGATAAATTGTGCTTTTCATGTCCGATTTTTTTTGTGCAATTGTATTTAGGCTTAACATCAAAAAGCTGAGTAGTAATATTTTTTTCATGGTTTTAAATTTTTAGCTAAAATAAGTCGATTCGTTGTCTCATATAATCTGGTTTAATTTTTTTAGGTTTTAATTAATATCCGTGAATTAAAAAAAGAAGCTGCATAAAAGCAGCTTCAATAATAAAATATCTAGTGGATGAAGAATTTAATTAATTTTAAATTTTACTGGTAAAGCGTAGGTTGCTTCAATAGCTTTACCATCTTTCATCGCTGGATTCATTGTCGGTAAAGATGAAATAATACGTTTGGCTTCTTCTTTCAGTAATTTAGATTCAGAACGTGTTTCAACCTGATTAACACGACCTTGATTATCAACAATAAAATTAACGCGAACAGTATGCTCTCCTTCAACAATTTCATCTTGCACTGATTTGATATCAAAATTTTCTTCAGCAAAATCTTGAATTTTATCAATTGTACATTGTCTAGAATCATCTGAATCTTCACAGCCTGGATATGTAAATGTTGGCATTGATGCTGCCGACACACGTTCTCTTTCTCTTTTCTTCTTGCCTTTTAAAGCATCGTCCTTAACATTTTTTGCTTTTCTATTTTTTTGAGATTTGTAAGCATCATCCTCATCTCTCATTTCAGGCTCCTCAAGTGTGACGTCATCTTGATCAGATTTTGATTTATCATCAGCACATGAAGCAAAAGCCATCATGAAGCCGAATACACAAAAAAATAAAAGATTCCTTCTTTGGGTCAAATTTGTTAATTGTAACATGGTATTAGGTTTTTGGTTATTTAACAGATAAACCTATAACTTAATATCATTTAACGCAAAATTTAAACAAAACTTTATAGTTTCACCCATGAAGCATTTTTCTTGACCACTCGCCCCACGAGCCGACATATAACTTAGATATTTCCAATCCAGCCGCTGACATTGCTAATATAGAATGACAGGCTGAAACGCCGCTACCACAATGAAATATGAGTTTTGAACTTTCAATTGTTGATAGCTTTTCTTGATATAACTCACGCAATTTATCTGGTGAAAGAAATTGTCCTTTTTCATCTAAATTTTCTTGAAAAGGAATATTAATAGCTGTTGGAATATGACCTGCAATCGGATCAATAGGTTCAACTTCTCCGTTGTATCTTTTTTCTCCGCGAACATCAACAATTTGGATATTCTCATCTTCAGTTGCTTTTTCAACTTCTAAGAAATCCGCTAAAGGCAATTGCCATGAAGTTAAAGGATAATCTTGAACAGGTTTCATTGAATTTTCATCTTTTTGCATTTCAAAATTTTCTTTTTCAGCAGCTTGTAAGCCACCATTAAGCACTTGTACTTTTTCATGCCCAACGGCTTTTAGCATCCACCAATATCTTGCGGCTGCGAGTGCGCCGTTTTTATCATCATAAATAACAACATGTGAAGAAGATTGAATGCCAAGCTGGCCTAGAG
Source organism: Psychroflexus sp. S27 (assembly GCF_002810405.1). NCBI lineage: Bacteria > Pseudomonadati > Bacteroidota > Flavobacteriia > Flavobacteriales > Flavobacteriaceae > Psychroflexus > Psychroflexus sp. S27. Next base: position 134,231 of record NZ_NEXQ01000026.1, read on the forward strand.
TTTTTGAGAATACATCAAGCTTTGGTAAAGGATGTCTGCCGCCTTGGCTGAAGTTTTTATCTTGAGCTGATAAATCGTTTTCTAAATCGACAAAAATTGAATTTTGAAGATGTTTTTCTAAATAAGCTTGATGAGCAGATTCTCCAAATCTAACATCAGCAATAATAAGATTATTTTGAGATTGTATTGCCTTTAATTCTTTTACTAAGATTAAAGGATTGATTGTATTTTGAGACATAGATTAATTATTTATCGTTTAAAACTGAAATCACTTCTTTCAGTTCTTTCTCCATTTCTTGAGGAGATAAATATCGAAAATAACGTCTGACTATCTTAAAATTTTTATCTAAAATTACGCTAAAAGGTAAAGTCATGTTATCCTGATGGCGTTCGGCTAAAATTAAAGGAATTTCATGGTAAGATTGTCTTCTATTGTTAACTTCTCTATTTTTAAAAACTTGACCATCAAACAAAATCTCATCTGTACTTTCAGCATGCATTTTAACATTGATAAAGTTTTGGTTTAATAAATTGATGACTGGTGCTTTTTTGAAAGCTGCCAATTCCATTTTTTTACAATAGACACACCAATCAGCGTGAAAAAAGATAAAAACAGCCTGCGGGGTTTCATCAATTTCAGATTGTAAATCTTGAAACTGAATCCACTCCACTTGAGACTGTCCTTGAACATATTGGCTAAAAACCAAAAAAACTAAAACAAAAAAACCTTGCATGAATTTATCTTTAAAAAATAGAATTTATTTTAATGTAATTTACCAAATTTAATTCCGATAAAATAAGTTCTTGGCATTGCAGGACCATAAATATAATCTGCATCGCGTTCTGGTCCCTGATCAAAATCGTCTTGATAACTGTTAAAAATGTTTTTTACACCTCCTGAAAATGTGATCATAAAACTATCATTAAAATGTACGTGAGATTCCATTTTTAAATTGACATCCATGAAAGAATCGACTTTATTGAGACTTAAAAATCCATTAGAATTTATCACACGAGGGACGGTCATTTCACCAGTATAAGTGCCGGTAATATCAAGATTAAACAAATCACTTGGCATCCAAGAAGCTGTAAAGAATCCATAAATATCAGGGTTTCTAACAAACTCATCTACATAAATATCCCTTTCTGTTGTTCCTGTTTGCGCTTCGTATAAAAGTTGTGCTTCCTCGTATTTTGATTTCTGAAATGTCCCACCAATTTGAAAGCTATATTTTGTGGAAGGAGAATATTTAAACTCCACATTTGCGCCATAAACAGCAGCCCCTTCACCGTTCTCAACTTCTTCTAAAATGGAACCATTTGGTAAACTCGCACCTTTACTCACCATTGTAAAAGGATCATTGAGCTGAGTATAAAACCCTTCAACTAATAAATCAAATTGCTGTTTTTGCTTAGTTTTCGAAAAATTAAAAGAAGCCGTATAAGCATCAGAATATTCAGTTTCTAAATTTTCAGATAAGATCACAAATTGAGGTTCGCCACCAACACTCGATACATGCAAATCTTCATTAAAAGCTTGTGGAGCTCTAAAACCTCTTGCATAACCACCACGCAATTTGATAGCTTCATTGACGTCATAAGATAAAGTCAGTCGCGGTGAGATAGCATTTTGAGTGATATCAACATCACGTTCCACATTGCCAACACGGTATTCACCTTCAACATCAATACGATCAAAACGTGTTCCTACTAAGGCTGTTAATTTATCTGTTGCCTTCCATTCGTATTGTACATAACTTCCAAAACTATTGACTGTTTGGTCAATTAATCTATTATAGCCTTTAATTTCATCTTCAGTGGCACTGTGGTTGAATTCTGCTCCTGCTGTTAAGATATCTTCATTTTCAAAATGTTTTGTGTATTGCACACCATTATTCCAAGCTAAATCTTTTGTATTTCCAAAAGCATTGGCTGCCAGAATACTGTCTTGAGCCGTTCTGCCTCCACCTAAACCACCGTAAAAACTGCCGCGATCTGTATGACTTACTGAGGTGTACAAAGTAACTTGTTGAGTAAAATCTTTGGAGTTTATTTCATAATCCAAACCGCCAATAAAAGTATCATGCTCTAATTGTTCAGTAATATCTGTAAATTGTGGCGCAAGTTCTAAACGATCACCACCGCGACGAAACTCATGAATGACATTTAAGTTTAATGAAAGTCGGCTGTAATCATTTGGCTTTAAAAATGCTTTTGAGCCAAGCGTGTTATTCTTGAGTTTAACCATTTCTGTAAAGCCATCACCGTCAGCATCATAAGCTTGACGATCTCTGTAGCTACCGAAAAAAGTAACACCACTTTTTAAATCATCAGCAACATTTGACGTGTTAAAATTTAAAACACGATCAAAAGATTTTCCATCAATATAAGATAAGTTTGAACCAATTTCCCAAGTATTTAAAACTGGGTCCTTCGTAATAACATTCACCGTTCCCGCAATAGCATTAGAGCCAAAAAGTGCTGAACCACCACTACGCACAACCTCAACGCGATCAATGATTGTTGTCGGGATTTGCTCCAAACCATATACACCCAAAAGTGATGAAAAAACAGGACGACTGTTCATTAATATCTGCGTGTAACCACCATCCAAACCATTTAAGCGAACTTGAGTAAATCCACAATTTTGACAGTTTGTTTCCACACGTAAACCTGGCGAATAATTGAGACCTTCAGCCATCGAAATTGATTGGGTTGCTGTTAATAGTCTTGGACTAACTGTAGAAACAACGACTGGCGTTTTACGCCTTTGTACGCGATTTCGTGTTGCAGTGACAACAATTTCATCTAAGCCAAGTACATCCTCAATAAGCGTCATGTTTTTGGTTAAGATTTCTTGTTCTTTTAAAGTCACATTAAGTTTTTGAGATCGAAAACCTTGTGAACTTATAGTAAGCAGATGCTCACCAGCAGATAATTTGAGTTCATAATAACCATCAATATCTGAACTTGTACCTACTTTTTCATCAGCAGAATAAATATTTACAAAGGGAATAGGATCTCCTTTTTCGTTAACAACTTGTCCTTTCATTTCTGCTGTTTGGCTTTGAGCTTGCATTGTCACCCCTAACATCATGAAGCTTAAAAGCATGTATATTTTGTGTCTAAAATTAATTTTATGAATCATAATTAATATTTTTAGGCAAAACTAAGATATAATTAAACATTAACGAAATAAACGACAGGAAAATTTTAATTAGAATATGTTAAATATTGAAGAATTATATTTTGATACAATTTTTAATTGCAACCAAACAATTGAAATGAATAAAATTATTAACATTATCAAGTTATTAAATGTAGATTTACGGACTTAAAATTACATATTATGACATATAAGAATATATTTATTATTTTTTTAATAATTAGCTTTTCTGTTAATTTTGACGGGGTTGCTCAAAAAATAAAAATCAAAAAAGGCATCATAAGTATTGACAAGAATCCTGTTGCTAAGCATAAAGAGCAAGGCTTAAATACTGATATCTTCTATTTTTTAGATGGTAAAAAAGCATTTGAAGTCGATTTTAAAAGTGTCACTGTTAGTCCAACTGAAGCTCACCAATGGTTAGTGATGACTTCTGCTGAAGGTGAAAAAACTGAAATTCCTTATGAGGTGTTGACTGTTTCTTTTAATTCTAAAAAGATTCTTATCCATTTGCTCATGGAAAAATATAAGATCTTTACATCTCAAAAATTAGATGCTGATCAGCTGAGTATTTTTTTTGCAGAAGAACGAGAATCCTTAAGTGATCAATACTTAAAAGCAGGTATGGCAGCGGCTGAAGAGGCTGCAAAACGTGAAGAAATTCTAGGTCAATACAAGCCTTTTGTTAAAGAAGATGGCAGTATTATTTTTGGAGGTTCATTCGGGTCTAAAATAGTAGGTTACGTACATTATTATAAAAGCAGTCAACAATATGCGATTAAAGATTTAGATGGCATTCAAGTTGCTATGACTGAGAAACCTCAAAAAATGGCACAAACAACAGTTTTTGCAAAAACATATACAGATGAAACATTTGAATTTGATCGTGGCTCAAGTACCATGTTAAAATCAAATTTTTCAAGAAACTTTGCTCAAATTTTTGTTGAAGAAACTGTGGGTAGAAATTACAGGCTTGGTCGTGAGGCTAAATCTCATAAGGCAAAAATGCATCAAGAAAAAATTATTGTTGCCAAAGAGAACAGTGTCAATTTATACAAGATTAAAGGTTACGTGATCAATGAAGATGGTGAGAAAATCAATGGTGATATTACTGCAATTTTTGAGCCTTTAGACTTAAATCCTCAGGATGGAAATGATGTTTTGAAAAGCTTAAATGTGATTGACAAATATGGGAAATACATGAGTATTACATATTTAAATGATCGTGGCAAAACCCGCACAAAAGAATTTAAAGCTAAAAACGCTATTGAGTTTTGTGTTGATATTGATGGTCAAATGCAATGTTATGTTGGAATGCAAACCAAAGGAAATGCGATGAAAAAGCTAATGAATGCATCAAATTTAGGTTTTAATAATGCTTATTTTTACAAACGCATTTATAAGTTAAATGAACATCAGCTTTTAATAAAGCCTGATGAGGCCTCCATTTACGTGATAAAAGTCAGTGATCAATCAAAAGCTTTTATGGTTGATGACCGTAACAATTCAAATTTATCATCAGCTCTTGCTGATTATTTGTCTGCTTGTTCGCAGTTAGCCAAAGACATTGAAAATGAAGAATTCGATTTAAAAAACGAGGAGAATCTTAAAAACATACTAGAAGAATATCAGGCTTGCTTATAAGTCTGTAACCCATTTATCCAAAAAAAAGCTGTCTTAACTAAAAGTTATAGACAGCTTTTTTAATTTAATTCTTTCTTTACTAAATATTTCAAAAGAAACGACTTAATAAAGGGTATTTACAAAAATTCATTTTTTTAGTTTGTAGCTATAAATTGTCTCTTCAATGGCAAACCAACAGAAGTAGAAAATTCCGATTGAGAAGATAATATCACCAATCATTCTTAACCATTTTAAAGTTTGTACAGTAGGTGAATACAATAAATCGGCTTCTCTTGCAAAAGAATAACCTTTACTGATTGAGGTGTAAGCTTGTATAATTCCTATAGGCAATAAACTGATTAACACCATTGCGATAAGCCCAATATTTAAAAACCAAAAAGCGCGTTTGAGTTTGACATTGTTCCAAGCTCTATCAGAATAAAAGCGTAAACACATAATGATAAAGCCCATTCCTAACATGCCATAAACTCCAAATAAAGCTGTATGTGAGTGAACAGCTGTTGTATTAAGACCTTGAATGTAATATAACGCGATTGGTGGATTGATTAAGAAACCGAAAACACCTGCGCCTATAAAATTCCAGAAAGCAACAGCTATAAAGAAGAAAATAGGCCATTTATATTTTTGTATCCAATCTTTACTTTTTAATAAATTCCAGTTTTCTCTAATTTCAAAACCCATTAATGTCAGCGGAACAACTTCTAAAGCACTAAAAGTGGCGCCTAATGCAATGGCTTGTACAGGCGTTCCTGAGTAATATAAATGGTGTAAAGTTCCGATAATTCCGCCTGCCAAAAATATAGCTGCTGATGCGACAGAAAGATATCCTGCTGTTTTAAAAGATATAATTTTCATACGAGAGAAGATAAAGGCAATAACAACTGTTGCAAAAACTTCAAAGAAACCTTCAACCCACAGATGCACAAGCCACCATCTCCAATAATTAATGACAGGTAATGTGCTGTTTTCACCATACATTAAGCCAGAGAAAAAGAACATGCCTATCGCAACGACTGATATGAGTAAGATGACAACCAAATGCTTTGATTCATCATTTTTACGAATCGCATAAATTAAATGTCGGCTTACCATTATTACCCATAAAATTAAACCTATGCCTAAAAATATTTGCCAGAAACGACCCAAATCCATGTACTCATAACCTTGATGGCCAAAGAAAAAGTTTGTTGTTAAGTCAAGAAACTGATGCACTCCTAACCATTCACCTAACATAGAGCCTAGCACGATAATGAGTAATGCAATAAATAAGAAATTAATACCAAAAACCTGATATTTCATTTCTTTACCAGATATCATCGGTGCTAAAAACAAACCTGTTGCCAACCAAGCTGCCGCTATCCAAAAAATTGCGAGCTGCGTGTGCCATGTTCTTGTAATAGAATACGGTAAAATACTTCCTAAATCAAAGCCGAAGAAAGCTTGGCCTTCTACTGTATAATGCACAGTGATAATACCTAAAATAACTTGTAAACCAATTAAGAGCGAAATGACGATAAAGTATTTCAAAACTGCTTTCTGAGAAGGAACTAATTTTAGATTTGTTAGTGGATCAATACTAGGTTTGATAAGTGCTTCTCCTTTTTCATGATCTCTCAAATAATAATAAGTTAATAGCCCAATAAAAAGTATTAATAAAACGATTGATAAACCTGACCAAATTAATGAGTCATCAGTGATCGTATTATCAATCAAAGGTTCGTGAGGCCAGTTTGACGTATAAGTGTAATCTTTTTCAGGACGATTGGTACTTGCTGCCCAGGAAGTCCAAAACAGAAAAGCATTGAGTTGCTCAAGTTTAACTTCATCGGTTAAAGCGCCCTCAGGAATGGCATATTGTTCATGCCCATCAGAAAAAATAGAGCTGTAATGCTTAATGTTTTCTGAAATAGCCTCCCATCTTAATTTAGATATTTTTATAGTTTCTGAGCTTTCATCAAAGGTGTTTGTTTTGACATCCTTGATTAAACGCGCTTTTAAAGCTGCTTTCTTCTCAACATCTAAGCTTTCATAAGATTTATTAAAATCATTCTGCGCCCAAGAGTCAAGCATATAAACAGCTTCTTTATGTATCCAATCTGCTGTCCAGTCTGGTGCTACATAACTTCCATGACCCCAAATTGAGCCAACTTCCATTCCACCGATTGATTCCCACACATTTTGCCCGATTTGTATGTCCTTTTTTGTATAAACGACTTCACCACTTTCTTTAATAACAACTTCCTGAGGAATAGGAGGTTGCGTTTGATAGACTTCTGTGCCTATCCAGATTAGTACTGCAAAGGAGAGCACAAAAACACTGGCAAATACAATCCAAACTTTTTTCATTTTTTTTATTTATAGGGTTAAAAATTCTTTCAGTTAAGGGGTTTAATTTTTTGTTGATTTTTAAGACTAAGACATATTGATTTCTTCTTCATTTTTTAAATTTTAATTATTTTGAGATTTATTTCGAATGGTTTGACACTTCATATCAGGACAAATTTGTCCTATTTAATGAGTTGTCATTTCTATATTTTTTGCTAGTCGTTTAGAATGATCATTTTAATAGAAGCTTAGTTCAATCAGTTTCATTCAATTTTTTGCTGTCTAAATATTGACTTTCTAAGAAGACATCTTAAGGTAAAATGAGGGTGGAAAAAGCGAAGAATCATAACTGAGATTTATGACCACAAAAATAAGTCAAATCTCAATAAAGGACAATTTTATCCTAATTAAATTTCAAAAAAAAATCACTAGTAAAGTCAATAAATACAAGTGATTTGAGCTAATTTATTTAACGTCCTAAAAATCAGAAGAATAAAAAAACTGCCTTCAACTTTCGTTGAGGCAGTTTTCAGATTATGGCTTAATCTATTTAAAAAAATGTTTAGTAAACACCTAAATAAAATGAGTCTGCTCCGTTATCAAGCTCAGCTCCGATTTCAAAAGCATCAGGAGATTCACTATTCGGATCAAATTTGTAAATATTTCCTTGCTGGCCCAATGGTGTTATTGCCATATAGAATTTTCCGTCACGGCCTACAACACCTGATTGGTAATACCACATCCATAAGTTATCTGGTAAATTTAACTTCACTGCAGTTTGGTTGTAAATGTCGATTCTAGCAACACCCCAAGCAGCATCTTCTTTGTCTCTACCTTCTGTTGCATCATAAAAAGGAACATAACCAATTCCGTTACCAACATAGAACCATCCGTTTGCACCAACTTCTGTCATTCCTAAAGCTTCAGCTAAATCGAATGCATAAGCATTATCGTATTCGCCGTTTGTGATTTTCAATAATTTAGAAGGTTTGCTTGATAAATGATAAATATCTCCTGCTTCATCAGAATGATAAACTGGCGTACGGTAACCATAAGTTGAACCTTGCGCATTTTCTGACTGAATAAATTCTACATTATCTAATGAAGGATAGTCAACAACCATTGTTGTTGCTTTGTAGGTTTCAGGATTTTCATTTTCTCCAGTTGCTGGATTAAATTGACGCATCGCAACACCGTAGTAAGCTTTTCCGTTTTTGATAGTCGGGTTATCCGTTCTCCAAATATGGAAGTTATCATCAAAAGTTGGTAACACATGTTCGCTGTTTTCTTCCAATGACATATTATCTAAACCTACTCTTTGAAAGACAGCTGTAGATTTAGTGTGAGTATATTCTCCCGTTTCAGGATCATTCATATTCTCAGTATTCACCGTATGTACCAAAGCATCATCTTTGCTGACAACTGTCCAACGTGGGTAAGCAGTTCCCATCGCGACTTGTACATTTGTTTCTGCTAATTTCTCGTAGCTTGAACCACCGTTGACTTTATATTTATAAATCATTCCTCCTCCGTAGCTCAAGTTGTAAAGGAAATCACCAGACGGCGAACCGTAAATTCTTGCAGTTCTCACAGAAGGAACTTCAAAGCCTTGACCATCAAAAGATATATTTCCTTCAGAGATATTGTTTAAAGCTTGTGCGTAAGTTCCTGAGTTTCCTTCAGAGCTAACACCAAAAACAACATTGTAAAAAGATTGATCTCCTTGAGGAGGGTTTGGCACTCCGCCTTCATTGTCGTCACTGCTACAACCGACGAATACACCTGATAATAATGCAGCTCCCATTAAGGTTGCTTTTGCTGAGGATAAAAAATTAACTTTCATGTAAAATGTATTTAATTGTTTGATTTATAAAATTTGATAAGTGAGTTTCATGTAAAATGATCGCCCTGGTTTTTGTAAAGCCCAGTTGTCAAAAACATGCTCGTCTGTGATGTTCTTGGCACTTAAACCTAAATTCAATTTATTTTCCATTAAGCTGTAATTCACACCAAGACTGTGAACAGCTTGCGTTGGTATAACTGCTTTTCCGCTACTTGCCAAACTTTCCCAGTTTCTGAAAAACTCATGCGTATATGAGAAGTTGTAGTTAAAGCTTAAGTCATTTCCTTTTTTAATTACATCTGGAAATTTGTATTCCGCGTAAGCGTTTAAGGTTAAGTAAGGTGCATTTCTTAATCTGTCCTTGTAATAAATGTACTCCGAACCAAATTCATCATACTTCAGATTGTAACGTGCATTGAAGTTTGAAAAATTAGTGATGATTTTTAAACGGCGGTTGTAATTGTAATTCAGCTCCAAATCAAAACCTGTACTCCTCACCTTTCCTAAGTTTTCAAAACCATATTTATCATCGATTTTGCTACTCACACCACGCACAATCATGTCACTGATATCTCTTAAAAAGAAATTGACATCAGCTTTTAAACTGTGTTTTTTATAAATAAAAGGACCGAAAGATGCTCCTAAATTGACATTTGTACTTTTTTCAGGATCTAAAGTATAAGTCGGCAATACATTCTGACTTGTATTTCCTAATAACTCCGTCACACCAGGCATTCTGATTGCTTTTTCAGCAGAAGACATCAACAAAACTTTAGGGTGAACTTCATAAGAAAGCGCTAAACCAAAGCCTTCATTCGAAATTGATTTATCATATTTCGTTGCGATAATATTATCATTTCTATCTTTCTGTACATCGGTTAATTCAACCTTTTGTTGGTAATATTTAAAAAATAGAGAAGTACTTAATTTTTCATCAAAGAAAGAAGCACATCGTAACTTAAACTATAAATTTGCTTGCTTAAAAAACGCGTATCTAAAAGTTCATTTTCAGCTTTTGGCAACATTGGGTCATCAATATCACGTGTAAATCTGTTGTAGAAAAAGTTTGCTTTCAGGCTATGATTCTCAATAAATTCATAAGCCAAACCTGTTCTATTCGCAAAGTTTTTTTCTTTGTTATTTGCTAAACTTGCACGACCGCCTTCACCACCAGAATTTCTCCAGTTGATCGGATTTCCATCAGCATCACGGATAATTTCTCCCAACCAATTATACATATAAGGAATAGTATCAATCACTTTTCGGTTGGTTTGAGAGAAAGATGAAAAGGTATTAAAATCTAAACCATTAAGGAGAATGTCAGATTTTTTATACTTCAAGCTTGCCATCTTTGTATCGCGTTCACTACGGCGATTGCCGTAAACAACATCCATTGTTGCACCTGTTTGAACATCATTATCCATATCGGACATTAGCAAACCAAGTGTTAACTCATCAGCCCAAGATTTATCTCTCACACCAATATCAGCCTTGACGCCTTTAGATTCATAAGCATCATGAAAACGTTCAGCTTTGACGTATTTCACCTTTCCAGTCTGCGGATTGGTGACATAAACATTGTCGCCATAAACCTCATAATTGTTGTCTGTATATGTGTAAAAAGCTGAAAGCTGTGTGTTAATTCCTGTTTTATCGTGGTAGAAATTAGCATTGATATCTGCCTGATGTGTATTGAAAGAACCGTAAGTATATGAAGCTGTTAAGCTGGTTTTCTTTTCTTTTTTTAAAACAATATTGATTCCGCCGCCCAAAGCATCTTCGGTTAATTCGCCTGGCAAAACGCCTTTATAAACCTCAATACGCTCAATCATAGATGGCGGAATACTGCTTAATGAAAAAGCACGACCATAGTTACGAATCGGGATACCATCAATAAAAACACGGACAGAATTTCCTGATAAACCATTGAGATTATAGTTGATTGATGAGCCTAAGCCAGCAGATTGTCTGATTTTCACACCTGCAGACCTGTCCAATATTTCAGTCGATCCTAAACTCTGAAGCGCCAAATCTTTGGTTGTCACAACTTCAACGCTGTAGCCTTTTTCTTTGGTTAAACGTCCTTTAGATTTACTTTCAATGATCACATTGTCAAGTTCAAAACTTTCGTTTTCATCCAATTGAATTTTCAAAAAATCAGAAGCATCTGTCAAAACAGTTTTTAAACGAATTTCACTTTTACCGAAAGGCTGAACGATAACTTCATAAGCCTTAGACTTCAAATCAGTAATTGTAAACTGACCCTTTTCATCCGTGTAAGCATGCTTACTCCCTTGCTCTATATAAACAAAAGCAGAAATAACTGGGTCGCCATTTTTATAAATAACTTCACCTGAAAGTGATTTTGAAGATTGCTGTGCAAAAGCGAAAAAACTTGCATTGAGCAACAGGAATAAACTGAAAATTATTTGCCTCATTTAGCCTTTTATTTGTAATAAATCTAAATAAATGCAAATGTATAATTTTAATATAGAACAATTATAAATAAGAAAATAAAAAAGATGCGCATCAACTTTTTAAATAGCCTCAACAATTATTAATTAGCATATTTCATTATTAAATCAATCAAGTAAATGGTGATGGATGATAAAATCATCATCAAAAACCAAATTTTTATGAAATAAATTAAATAATGTTAAAATTTGAAATCATAGGATACTAATATTCATTTTGATTAAATATCTAACATTGACTTTAAAGTTTGAATGTAAGACTCAAGTTCATCTCGCCCAAGCTCTGTCATTCTGCATCGCGTTAAAGGGTAATTATTTTTAAAAGATTTTTCAATTTCAATATAATCAGCAGTCTCTAACTTTTTAAGTTGCACACTTAGATTACCTTTTGAAGCAGAAGTGGCTTCTAGTAATTTATTAAATTCTACCCATTCCACATTTGCTAAAAAACTAATTATACTTAGTCTTAGTTCCTGATGTAATAAAGGATTAAGCTTTTTCATTTTTTTTCGTATATAAACCTGGTATGAAATAGCCACCCATCATTCCTATAGCATAAACAAGGCTCACCCATTTACCTTCAATAAAAAAACCGCTGATAATTGCTGTCACAACAAGAATAATTCCGCCAACGAAAAGGGCTTTATTTTTGGTAATTGTAGCACTAATAAAAGTTGCATTTGCGGCTAAAAGTAATATTAAGGCATGAGGTGGCATTAAAGATTTGACACTATAAATAATGACAAATAATAAACATATACCAAAAGAAATCCAAACATACTTCATTATACGATCAAATACAGTTTCAACCCGAAAATCATTTTTTCTTTGAACTAAAGCTAAAATCCCACCACCTGTCCCTCCAGCAATCGGCCATACAATCCAAGGCGCATTGATTTTGCCGATCAGAAAAAATTCTACCACACCAGCAACTCCCATCACGGCACCCCATATAATGAAGTAAATTGAGTATTGATGAAGCGATTTCTGACTCTCTTTCATCATTTCTTCAATAATTTTTAAACTCTTATTTGTTTCCATAACATTATAATTTCAAACAAACATAAACTAGTTTACAGAATAAACCAAATATTTATTATAGTAAAATTAATACTTTCAAAGATTTTCAAATTATAAAAGAATTTCAAGATGCTGATATAACTAGTGATTCACAACATCATTTCTTAATAATTGTTAAAGTAAATAGCTTATTTTTATTTTCACTATTTAAATCTATTCTAAATTAATACATTTGCTTTTTCAAAAAAATTCATAATCATGAAAAAAATATTTCTAGCTATTATTGCGATTTCAATCTTTACTGCCTGTAAAAATGATAACCAGCAAAAAAAATCATCGACAAACGAAAAGTCTCAAGATGAAGAAGTCATGACACTTTATACGCATCGTCATTACAAACCTGACCAAAGTATCATTAAAATGTTTGAAGATGAAACAAACATTAAAGTTAAGGTTGTTAATGCCAGTGCCGATGAACTCATCCAAAAAATGAAAATGGAAGGCAAACAATCTCCCGCTGATGTGATTATCACTGTTGATGCTGGCCGTTTACACCGTGCTAAAGAACAAGATTTATTACAAAGCATTGAATCTGATGTGCTAGAAAAGACAATACCTTCACACCTTCAAGACACGGATAACCAATGGTTTGGCTTCACTAAAAGAGCGAGAATAATCGCTTATGCGAAAGATAGAGTTAAACCTGAAGATCTATCAACTTATGAAGATTTGACAGCAGAAAAATGGAAAAACAAGATCTTAATCAGATCTTCTTCAAACATCTACAACCAATCCCTGATGGCATCAATTATTGCTAATGATGGCGAAGAAGAAGCTAAAGAATGGGCAAAAGGTATTGTAAATAATATGGCACGCGCTCCTAAAGGCTCTGATAGAGACCAAGTGAAAGCTGTTGTCGCTGGCGAAGGTGATTTAGCAATTGTTAACTCTTACTACATCGGTAAAATGCTCAACTCTCCTGACAGCGAAGAAGTTGAAACTGCCAAAAAAATTGGTTTGTTTTTCCCAAATCAAGATGGCAGAGGAACGCATGTGAATGTGAGTGGTGCTGGTGTTACTAAATATGCGCCAAATAAAGAAAATGCAATTAAATTTATTGAATTTTTAGTAAGTGAAAAAGCACAAAAAGAATTCACTAACCTAAACTACGAATACCCAGTGATTGAAAGTGTTGAGCCAACGGCAGACATCAAAGCATGGGGCGATTTTAAAGAAGATAATTTAGAATTGACAAAACTCGGAGAAAACAACAAAAAAGCAGTTTTACTTTTTGATGAAGCAGGCTGGAAATAATAAAAAATCCTCCTTGATCACAAGGTTGAATAGACTTGTACGAGATACAAACAAATGGTCAGTTTTTACGCTGGCCATTGTTCTTTTCTTGGCATTACCTATTCTTTTTATCGGTGTTGAGCTTTTTGCTGGACCTGGTGAATCTTGGAATCATATTACTGAATATTTATTACCCGAGTATATACTCAACTCTTTATATCTGATTGTTTTTTGTAGTCTATTGGTTCTCATTTTTGGTGTTTCCTCCGCATGGTTTGTTTCACGCTTTGAGTTTCCTTTACGCAAACAAATGGAGTGGCTTCTTATTCTTCCTTTAGCAATTCCCTCCTACATTGTCGGTTATGCTTATGCTGGTATATTTGATTACGGTGGAAGTTTAAACCTTATTTTAAGGTACTTTAATCTTGACTTTATTCGCATTGATGTGATGAACAAAGCTGGACTCGCCTTCGTATTAAGCATTTCGCTATTTCCTTATGTTTACGTTAGTGCGAGAGCTTTCTTCCTGAATCAAGCCAACAACCTTCTTGAAGCCTCGAAAATGCTAGGTGTAGGTGAAGCCAAAAGTTTCTTTAAACTCATGCTTCCTCTTGCCCGACCTGCTGTTGTTGCTGGCTTAGTTTTGGTATTAATGGAAGTGCTTAACGATTATGGCGCTGCTAAATATTACGGCGTCAATACATTTACAACTGGTATATTCAGGTCGTGGTTTTCATTAGAAGAACCGCAAACAGCAGTCTATTTATCAGCAATTTTAGTAGTGATTATCCTAGCTTTAATTCTTTTTGAAAAGTGGCAAGTCAGAAAAATGAAATTTAATTCTGCAAAAACAAACAACACACAACTCGAACGTAAAGAAACAAAAGGCAGTCAAAAATGGTTGATATTTTCTGTGGTCATGCTCCCTGTTTTGCTCGGCTTTATTTTACCTGTTGCACAACTCATATATTGGGCGACAATCACAGCTTCAACAGTTTTTGACACAGCGTTTATCATGTTATCACTGCAAAGCTTTGGTATTGCTATTTCATCAGCAATTATTACAGTTTTCTTTGCACTTTTATTGATTTATTTTTCAAAATGGAGCGCATTAAATTTCATAAAAAACACAGCCAAAGTCGGCGTTTTAGGTTATGCTATTCCTGGTGCAGTTATCGCAATTGGCATTATGTTACCGACTATTGCTTTTGACAAATGGCTGATTCAAATTTTGGGTCAATTCGGTATTGACTCTGGACTGATTATCAATGGAACGCTGATCGCTTTATTTTATGCTTATGCTGTGAGATTCTTAGCTGTGGCTTATCATCCCATAGATTCTACGGCTTTAAAAGTGAGCGAAAGCATTCCTGACTCATCAAAGGTTTTAGGTGTTGGACATCTCAAAACTTTTAGGAAAATTGAATTTCCTTTAATTAAAACGGGCGTTTTCAGTGCTGTGATTTTGGTTTTTATAGATGTGATGAAAGAATTACCTCTCACGTTAATTCTCAAGCCTTATCATGTAGACACTTTAGCTGTTAAAGCCTTTGAATATGCAAGCGACGAAATGGTTATGGAAGCCTCAATACCATCACTTTTCATTATCTTTACGGCGATGATTCCTGTTATATTTCTTAATAAATTACTGATCAATAAATAAAATGCTAACAATACAATCACTTTCAAAAAGTTACGATAAAGGCAAAAATTATGCTTTAGACGATGTCACAATCGATCTGAAAGCTGGAGATGTTTGTGCCATTGTGGGCGAAAGCGGTAGCGGAAAAACAACTTTAGTACGTTTGATTGCTGGCTTGGAAAGACCAGATGAAGGCAGTATTTCGCTGAATGGAAAAGTGATTGCTTCTGATAAAAAATTTGTTCAGCCGGAAAAACGAAAAATCGGATTAGTGTTTCAGGAATATGCACTTTTTCCGCATCTGACTATTGAAGAAAACATTTTATACGGAATTTCAAAACTTAAAAACAAGAAGAAAAGAGCGCAAGAAATGCTCGACTTGGTTGGCTTAAGTGATTTAGGCAAACGCTATCCGCATCAACTCTCAGGCGGACAACAACAACGCGTTGCCTTGGCAAGAGCTTTGGCACCTGAACCTTCATTACTTATTCTTGATGAACCTTTCAGTAATCTTGATGCGATGCTACGTATGCAACTCAGAAACGAGGTGTTTGATATTATTAAAAAAACTGGTGTCACCGTACTATTTGTCACTCACGATACGCAAGATGCGCTTTCAGTTGCTGATGAAATCATGATTCTTCAAAACGGAAAAGTGATCCAAAAAGATGCGGCGGCAAACTTATATGTGAAACCCAATACCTTATACGTGGCTTCCCTATTTGGCAATACTGTACAGATCAATAAAAATTTGCAAACGGCTTTTAAATGTCCTTTAAATGAAAATTGCTGTCATGCCATTCGAAATGAAAAATTTAAAGTTTTCCCTACTCATAATGGCTCTGATCCTAAAACCATTGATGAATGTGACCACATCACAAAAGCAGATGTGATTAAAAAAGTGGTGCTCGGAGACTCCATTCAGCTTTTGTTAAAACTTGAATCTGGTGAGCAACTCACCGTGATGACGCAAGACTCCAACATCGCAGATTCCATCTACATCGGTTTTAATTCTAATGATATTTTAGAGTTTAGTGAGGAAAATTAATCATCACTCCTTAATCAACTTCTTAATATAAGTTTTGCCTTCATTTGTTTTCAGGTGAACAAAATAAATACCTTGTGAAAGTTTAGAAACATCTATTGATTTTTGTTTCTCATTCTTCAGTTGATGTTTTTTTATTAATTGCCCTTGGCTGCTATAAATTGTCAACTGCAATGCATTAATATTTTTATGCCAATCAAAATGAAGTTTTCCTTTTGTTGGGTTTGGGTAAAATGAAATCGGGACAAAGTCTTCTTCATAAGATCTTGTTTGCAAGACATTTCCAATATCTAAAGTATAAATATCTGATCTAAAACTCGTTGCAATGATTTTATCTTCCAATATATAAAAGAGATTACAGCAATTAGGATCATTTATAATGGCATCGCTCACCTCTGTCCAGTTCATGCCTGCATCTATCGTTTTGTAAACCTGACCTAAATTTGTCACGCCTAAAGCTGTGTTGGCATCAAAAAAGCGGTAGGCCAAAATATAACCATCAAATCCATGAAGTTCAAAATTCTGACCGCCATTAAAAGTGACATAATCACCGATGTAAACGGTGTTGCCATCAATAATCTCTAATTGTCCATTGGATGGTGCCGTGAATGTGAGTTCTGTCCAAGTGTCGCCAGCATCAACAGATTTAAAGATTTGATTTACAGAATTGATCAAAAAACCTGTTTGGTTATCTTCAGAAAATTTAAGTTGTGTTACATTTCCAACTTCAGCAATATGTGTCCACCCACTACTGTTTTGATAGTGATAAAGTCCGTCACTTGAAAAGAAGTTTCCACCTCCTACGAAAAAATCACTCATCGATGAAATCCATGAAGTCTTCGCGATAAATTGCTGCGTAATATTTGGCCCAGGAACTGTTGTCCAGGTTTCGCCAAAATCTTGAGACAAACCTACATAACTGATATTACCACGCGATGTGATGGCTTGTCCGTTATCTCTCATGTGAACATTGTTGTAACCTCCAGAGACATTTTTCTTTTCCCAATTTTGCCCGCCATCAGATGTTCTAAACATGACATCATGAAAGACAGCACTTCCTGTTTGTCCTTTTCCAACAATTAAACCTTGATCTAGATCTGCAAATGACATTTGATTGAGATCACTCATTGTGACGCCTTTAAGGTGAGAAGTCCATGTGAGCAAATCTGAAGATTGAAGAATTTCAGCTTCTGTGCCGATGTAAGTTAAATTTGTAGAAGCCGAAACTGTATTTAAATCACCTGAACCAATAATTTCGGTTGTCCATGTTAAACCTTCATCATCTGAAGTGAGCACTCGGCCTGATTGACCAACAGCGACTAAATTATCGTTATGTGTTTGTGCCACATCGTAGATGATTCTATTTGTCGTTGTGATGGCTTGCGTCCACGTATCACCAGCATCATGTGTGTAAAAAATGTATCCATTTGAGCCTGCAATAACACCTTTTGTTTCTGAAAAAAAATAGACTTTTTGAAAGTTCCAGTAAGAATCAATATTTAAAATGATTTCTGTCCAAGTTGTTCCTCCATCAATTGTTTTTAAAAAACTAATATCCTCACCAACAGCAAAACCCGTGAGATCATTAATAAAATGAATACTCTTTAAATTTTCTGTTATTGGTGTTGTTTGTTCCGTCCATGTTTGGCCTGCGTCGTCAGTATGAAAAATAACACCATTATCGCCAGCGATAAAACCTTCATTTTCATTTAAAAAATATAATGAGTTAAATGTATAGCCAGGTAAATCTTGTGAAGTAATTGTCTGAAAATCATCATTCGTAAAGTATAAATCGTAAGTCGTTAAAACAAAAGCAGAATTATTAGCAATCATCTGCATCTTCCTGGCATCTGGAAATTTATATCTTTGATAGGTTTCACCGACATCTGAACTTGTGTATAAATACTCTAAAATCGGACTTGTATCAAGAGCATAAATTGAATTATTATTTGTGACTTCTAAAGTCGTGATTTTAGAAATATTTTTTAGAGGTGTCCTCAAAATCCACTCTTGAGCAAATAATTGTGAGCTTAATAATGTGAAAACAAAAAGTAAAATGTATTTATTTTGAAAGTAATAATTCTTCATAGTTCAC